>NZ_JBRCLD010000030.1:0-32423 GCF_053487655.1 Thermaurantiacus sp.
GGCGACAGCTTCTTGGAGCGCGGCGTTCTCGCTTGGGTAGGCGACATCGGGACCGCCGGCGACGCAGGCGATGGTGCCGGTCGCAAGCGCGGCTTCATGCGCGGCGGCGTCGATCCCGCGCGCCATGCCCGAGACGACGACAAAGCCGGCGGCGCCGAGGTCAGCGGCAAGCCGGGCAGCAAGCGTGCGGCCGGCAGCGCTTGCGTTGCGTGCGCCAACAATCGCGATGAGCGCGCCGCGCGCCAGGGCGGGATTGCCGCGCATGAGGAGGACAGAAGGTGCGTCAGCAAGCTCGGCAAGAAGGGGTGGAAACTCCGGCTCGCCGAGAAAAACATGGCGGATGCCAAGGCGCTCGGCTGCTGTCAGCTCCTCCTCGGCCAGTGCCTGGGCAGCAAGCATGCGGCCCTCGCCGCGCCACAGGCTTGGCAGTGCTGCGACCGCCTGCGTGCCGCTTCCGAACCGTTCGAGGAGGCGCCGGAAGGCAACCGGCCCCACCCCTTCGGTCCGGGCGAGGCGAAGCCGGGCCAGGCGCTCGAGAGGTGCAAGAGTCATCGCCCGGCCCCGATCCGGGGCTCGGTGCCAGCCCGCAAGCGCGCGAGATTGTCGCGGTGGGTCCACAGGATGAAGAGGGCGAGAAGGCCGAACAGCACGGCTGCTTCCCTCTCGCCGAGCGTCAGGGCGACAGCAAGGGCGCCAACACCTCCTGCCATTCCGCCGAGCGAGGAGATCCGTGTGCCAAGGGCAACGCCGAGCCAGGTCAGCGCGAAGCCAAGGCCAGCCCAGGGCAGGACGGCGGTTGCAACACCGAGAAAGGTCGCCACCCCCTTGCCGCCTCGGAAGCCGAGCCAGGGCGGCCAGACATGGCCGAGGACAGCGCCGGCGCCGGCGGCCAGCATGGCGCTCTCGCCGCCCAGCTGCCCGGCGAGCCAGACGCCAAGCACGCCCTTGCCGGCATCGAGCGCGAGCGTGGCAGCCGCCAAGCCCTTGCGGCCGGTGCGCAGCACGTTGGTTGCACCGATGTTGCCTGAGCCCAGCTTGCGGATATCGCCAGCGCCGCCAGCGCGCGCGAGCAGCAGGCCGAAGGGCACGGAACCCAGGAGATAGGCAAGGCCGAAGGCGAGGAGGAGGGCCACCGCCGCCTGCTAGCCGCAGCCGCTCGGCCGGGAAAGCCTGTCAGCTGTCGCGAAGCTGCTGTGACACCGCCTCGACATCGGGCTCGGCCTCGGCCATGGCTTCCATCTCCTGCTGCACACCGCGCAGGATGCGCGCCACATATTCGCGCATGAGAAGGGAGCGCTCGCGGCCAGTTGCGCGGTCGGGGCGGTAGTGCTCGATCGCAGCCCGGTCGAGATGGCCGGAAGCTTCGAGCAGCCGCTCGACCGTGTCGAGCCGCTCGCGGGTGACGGCGAGCTCGCCAGCAACGGCCATCAGGATGGAGAGCAGGCGGTCGATGGCGGGATCGTCGAAATAGGCCGGCCGCTTGCCCTTGGCCTTGGCGCCAGCGAGGAGGATGGGATCAAGCTCCATGGAGTCAGGCCGCTTTGCGGGCCGCGACCGCCGGCTTCCAGGCACCATAGGCCTCCCAGACAGCAGCGCGGCCATGGTCTTCGGCAGCACCGGTTGGGGCTTCGGGGAAGATGCTACGGTCAACCACGGCTTTCACCCGCGCTTTGAACTGCGCCTCACGCGGCAGGCCAGCGGCCTCGAGGATGGCCGGGATATCAAGCGCATGCATTGCTGACCAGAAAGGCTCGTTGTTGTTGAAGGCGTCCCAGTCGCGCAGGAACTGCTCAAGAAGCGGCATCTCGTCCGTATAGTTTGGCTGCTCAAGGTGGAGCATGAGCCCGCCGGAAGCGAGCACGCGCGCGCCTTCTGCGATAATGCGCGGCAGGGCCTTGCCGCTTGTCTCGTGCAGGAACATGGTTGTCTGCACCCAGTCGAAAAAGCCGTCCGTGAAGCGGGAGAGATCTTCCGCGTTCATCTGGACGAAGCGGATGTTGCTGACGCCGAGCGTGCGCGCGCGCGCGTGGCCATAGCGAAGCGAGGGCGCGGCCGTGTCAATGGCCCAGACTTCGGCTTCGGGGAAGGCTTGTGCGAGCGGCACGGCATTGTGGCCGATGGTTGCGCCAATATCGAGGATGCGGCGAGGCTGGAAGCCCGGCCGCTCGGCCTTGACCCACTGGGCAATCGCCTGGCCAGCGCCGTCGGAGAGCGCCCCCAGGGCGCCGCCGGTCGTTGCGAAGATGCCGCAATCATAGTTGGCGCCGGCCGAGACATCGCCTGGGAACAGTTCGCCATGATAGCTTCCTGGCATGCAGTGGATATCGACTGCAGCCTGGTAGCGCGGAACCTCGACGGACGAGTCGAGCTCGAGTGTGTTGCAGCCTGCGTTGAGCGCGGCCGCCCGCCCGGCCAGCGCCTCGGCCTGGCGCAGCACGATGGACCTGCCGTTTTGCTGGCGCATTTCCATCGAGTTGCGCTTGAGCGCGCTCCAGAAGCTGTGGAAGGGATCGCTGTTCATCGCCTGGCGCACTTCAAAGCGGTCCTTCGGCTCGCGGCCATGGGCGGCAACGAAGGCGGGCCTGACGCGGGTTTCATAGGCCAGGCGATTGCCCGCCCCGAGCACGGCGGAAAGGTGGCGATTGAGATTGGCCAAGAAGTTGAACCGGGCCACCTCGTCATGGCGCGGCTCGGGGAACATGCCGTGGCGGGCGACTTCTGTGTAGGGTGGGGGCGCGTCGCTCGAACTCATGGCGTACCTCCTTTTGCCGATGTGGCCGATGCAGGCCTCAGATCAAGCCCTGCCTTGCGCGGCGGTCAATGATTTCGCGCAGGATCCGGACGGCATCAAGCGACGCCGATGGCTTCACCTTGCCGTCTTCGATAAGCGAGTCGGCAGGCTGGACCACGCCGGCATAGGTGTCGCGGAACAGCTCGAGGCGCTGGCGGGCGAGATAGTTGGACATGCCGGGCTTGCGCCGGGCGCGCCGCACGGCCTCGATGTCGATTTCAGCAAAGGCGTTGACATTGGGGCCCGAAAGCGCCTCGGCCATGACGGTGCCGCGCCAGTCGATGATGGCGGAATTGCCGTCTGCACTTGCGCCTGCGATATCGCTCATGGCGATTCCGGCCGTGTTGGCGGAGACGACATAGGCGAGATTCTCAAGTGCGCGGGCGCGCCGCGCGATCTGCTTGGCCGAAGGCAGGAGGCCGCCCGCTTCGGATGAGGAATGGACGAAGAGCTCAGCGCCGCGCAGGGCATGGGCGCGGGCGATCTCGGGGTAGAGGATTTCCTCACTCGCAATGGCGGCAATCCGGCCGATCTCGGTATCGGCCACAGGGAAAATCGCCTCCGGGCCATAGTGGCGGCAATAAGCGCTCCAGACATCATGCGGGCTTGCCGTGAACATCGAGTTGAGCCGCCGGTAGCGCAGCACCACCTGGCCCGTCGGCGCAACCAGGAAGCTGGCCTGGAAATAGAGGGTGGGAAAATGCGGGTCACTCTCATAGGCATTGCCGGCGATAAAGAGGCCAAGCCGTTTGGCAACTTCGCCAAGGGCGCGATATTCTGGCCCGTCGGGTGCGAATATGGCGCGCGCCGGGAAGTCTTGCACCCGCCCGGTTGGAAAGCCAGTGAAGAGATATTCCGGCAGCACCGCGAGCTTCAGTGGCGTGCCGCTGAAAGTCTCAAGGAAGCGCCGGGTTCCCGCAAGCTCGACTTCAAGCTCCTGGATATGGGCGAGGATGCCCGCCCGGGCGGCTGCCACATCTGGCGCGGCCTCGACGCTGCGCGCGGCAAGCTGCATGGCGACCGCAAGATAGGGCGGAACCGTCACGAAGCCAGCACGGGCGTCTGGGGTGCGCGCAAGTCCGGGTAGCGGCCGAGCGTCAACAGCAGCAGGGCGCCGGCCACGAACAGGCCGGCGGCTGCGAGCAGCATGGAGTCATAGGTGCCGGTTATGTCGCGCACCCGGCCATAGACTGCAGGTGAGACTGCCGAGGCCAGGGCAAAGGCCATGTAGAGCATGCCATAGATCCGGCCATAGTTGGCCATGCCGAAGTAGCGGCTGGCAAGATAGGCGATGAGATCGGACTCAGCACCCGCTGCGAAGCCGAGCAGAAAGGCAGCGCCTGCAACGAGAGCGAACTCGGGTGCGCTGCCGGCCAGGTAGGCAACGGCCACAGCAGGCAGCACGAGGACGGGAAAACACACCGCCGGGGCCCAGAAGCGGTCGAGCAGGAAGCCGGTGACCAGGCGCCCGGTCAGGATCGAAAGCCCGAGGATCTGCATGATGTTGGCAGCACGCTCGGGCGGGAAGCCGTGCAGCTTGACGATCTCGGGCATGTGGATGTGGGCGCCGCCGTAGGCGAAAGCGACGAGGAAGATGGAAGCGAAAATGACCCAGAAGCGGCGGTCTTGCGTTGCTTTTGCAAGCGTCACGCCCGCGGTTGCCGCTACGTCGCCTTGGGGCCGTTCTTCTGCCTTTGGCTCGCGCAGCAGGAGAAGACCGACTGGCAAGCCGACCAGAAGCGGAAGCGCGGCGATGACGAGATGGGCAGTGCGCCAGCCATGGGCACTGATTGCCCAGGTGACGAGCGGCGGGATGACAAGCGCTGCCAAGCTTGTGCCCATGAGCATGATGCCAAGAGCAAGCCCCCGGTTGCGGAAAAACCAGAGATTGACAAGGCGCGAGAAAGTGACCGGGGTTGAGCCGATGCCGACAAGCCCGACCAGCACCCAGACCGCATAGAAGGTCCAGATTTCCGCCCCGATGAGGGCAAAGGAAGCAAAGGCAAGGCCAAAGAGGCCAAGCGAGAGCAGCGCAACTGGCTTTGCCCCGTGGCGATCGGCCATGGCGCCGAAGACGGGGGCAAGGCAGGCGGCGAGCACGCCGAAGATGGTGATTCCAAGCGACATGGCGCCAAAGCTCCAGCCATGCGCGCGCGCAAGCTCGGGCATGAAGAAGCCAATGGTGTTGTAAGGCACGGGCGAGGCGCCAGTTGCAACGCCGATGAGACAGGCAAGAAGCACAGGCCAGCCACGCGCAAATTCGCCACTGGCCGCGCGGCTGGAAGCGTGCGGGTTCGTCGCGGCCAAGCCCTAGAACTTCCGCTTCAACCGCACGAGCCAGGTCCTCGGCGGGTTGATGTAGGTATAGTTGACCAGGCTCGACTGCGTGAATTCGGTATCAAGGCAATTGTCGCACTCGAGCGCAAGAAGCCAGTTGCCATCATCCGTGCGCAACGCAAGGCTTGCTGAGACGAGGACATGGGACTTGGCCCTGGAGCCTGTGATGACATCGCCATCGAAGGGGTTGGCTGGGTAAAGGGTGCCCGACGGCGCGCGGATCGAGCCAGTAAACAGGGTAGCATTGGCAGTTCCCGTCTCAAGGCCGGAGCGCCATACCACATTGACAGAAGGCGAGAGGACGATGCCTGACTTCTGCAGGGAGACATCATAGGTGCCGCCAAAGGAAAGAGTCCAGTCGGGCGTGCGCACCGGCGTTGCAATGTCGCCGGTTGCAGTCACGATCCCGGCTGCGCAGTCAGGCGCATTGTCAGCGCCCACCCCGAGCGGGATCCGCCCGGCCGCGCGCTGGGCGCGGCAGTCGGCCTGCTGCTGGCGGATTGATTTGACACCATAGAGGTTGGGTGCGAGCGATTCCGAGACCCGATACTTGTCTTTCTGGTAGCCGAGGTTGGCATAGAGGCTGAGCCCTTCGACAGGGGCGGCCGCAAGCTCGAGCTCGACACCGCGGTTCACATAGTCGGCGAAATTCTGGGTGATGAAGGTGACGGCGCCGGTGGCCGGGTTCACAAAGGCGGACGGGGTCTGCAGGTCCTTGGTATCCAGCCAGAAGATGGTCAGGTTCGCCTGCAGCCGGTTGGCAAACCAGTTGGAGCGCAGGCCGCCCTCATAGTTCCAGACGAACTCGGGGTTGAAGGGGAGGAACAGATTGTTGGCTGTCGCCCGCGCATTCCACCCGCCCGACTTGAAGCCGTTGGTGGCACTTGCAAACAGCAGGAGATCCTCCCCAGGCTTCCAGTTGACAACAAAGCGCGGAGTCCATTTCGAAGTCTCAAGCCGCGTCGGGATCGGCACGCCGTTGGCAGCGACAAGGTTGGCACCAAGACAGGTCAGGGGCTTGGGCTGGCCTGCGCAAATGGCGCGGTTGTCGGTCACCTGGAAAGTCTTGGTCTCATCTGTGTAGCGCACGCCGCCTGTCAGGGTGAGGGATTCGGTCAGGTTCAAATCGGCCTGGAGATAGACGGCCTGCGCCTTGGTGTCGTTGATCATGGTCCGGTCGGCGAGCAGAAGCGGCAGGCCGTTGGGTGCGGGGATGTTCACCGTGAAAATGTCGGCGAAATCGGTCTGGTTTGATTCATCATAGAGGTAGAAGCCAGCGACATAGTCGATAAGGCCGCCGAACAGCCTGCCGTCGAGCTTCACTTCCTGGGTGAACTGCTGGTGGGAGCCAGCGTTCAGGATGGCGAAGCCGCCGTTGGTAAATCCGCGCACGGCTGGCCGCGGATCAAGCGCACTGGGCAGGCCGCGGCCGTCGGCGAAGTCGAGCGCGAAATCCTGGCGCAAGTCCACAACGCCAGTGATGATCGAGAGCCGGTGATTGTCTCCTGCCCATTCGATGTTCGAGGTGGCAAGGAGCAGGCCGACCTCGTTGCCGAGCCCGAAGCTTGCCTTGCGCCCAGTGACTGTGGGGCCATAGCGTCCACCTGCCGGGCCGCCCTCCGTCATGCCCGTTGTCGCAAAGCGGCCGGAGCAATTGGCCGGGTTCCTGGGATCGCAGTCGAAGTTGAGCAGATTCTCGCCGTTCGATTCCATCCAGGCAAGGGCAAGGTTCCAGGTCAGCCGGTTCGTCGCGCGCAGCTGGAGGGCGCCGCGGACGCCGAGCATATCATTGTCGTTCAGCCGCTGGCCGGTTGTGGTGTTGTGGACATAGCCCTTGTCGTCGTTCCAGTAGCCTGAGACCTTGAACGACAGCATCTCGGAAACCGGCAGATCGGCCGAGCCGCGCACCAGCACCCGAGCATAGGCGCCGTAGCCGGCCTCGACGAAGCCGGCGAATTCGTCCCCCGGGCGTTTCAGGATCACATTGACGGCACCGCCTGTCGTGTTGCGGCCGAACAGCGTGCCCTGGGGCCCGCGCAGCACTTCCACGCGCTCGACATCGAAGAAACCGAAATTATTGCCGTTCTGGCGGGAGAGATAGACGTCATCGACATAGGTGCCGACCGGCGGGTCGAAGGTCGCGATCGTCTCGGTGTTGCCAAGACCGCGGATATAATAGGCATTGGCCGAGCCGAGACCGGTGTTGTTCGCGCCGAACATGTTGGGAACAAAGTTGAGAAGCCCGAGCGTGTTTGAAATGACGCGGGTTTCAAGCGCATCTGCTGTGAAGGCGGAGACGGCAAGCGGCACATCCTGCAGGCTCTCCTCCCGGCGCTGGGACGTCACCACGATCTCGGGGATGCCGCCGGGTTGCACTTCGGTTTGCTGGGCGAGCGCTGGCACGGCCGACAGACCTGTCGTTGCCAAGAGCACTGCCAAGGGAACCATTCGCATTGCTACACTCCCTCATCTCACCGGCGCAGCAAAGCCTTGCGCCTCTTGCGGTGCAGCCTCGTCATCCTGCGCGCGCCGCCTTCTCACCCGTGCGGCAAATGTCCGGACAACTTTACCTGAGGCGGCTTGTCCGCCTAGTGCTGGGCTGCAACACAGGCATCGGAAATTGCAGACAGAAGAGGGCGCAATGGGCGACAAGGCCTATCTGGTGGTGACAGCAACGGTCACGGATGGCGCAAAGATGGCGGCCTATAATCGTGCCCTCCTCGACTCTGGCCTCTATCCGCGCCATGGCGGCCGCTATGTCCTTGTCGGCCGCCCGGTCGCTGATCTCGAGGCCTGGGACGGCCGGGCCGTCGTCGTCGCGGAGTTCCCGAGCGTCGAGGCGGCGAAGGCCTTCTGGAACGACCCCGACTACCAGGAGAAGGTGAAGCCGCTGCGCGCTGGTGCTGGCACATTCCATGTTGCCATCTTTGAAGGCGTGTCATGATGGCAGCGCTTGAGGCGAGCTACCCGGTCCTTGTCTGGCTTCATGTCCTCCTCCTCGTTGTCTGGCTCGGCGGCGACATCGGCGTCTTCCTCCTCGGCCAGCATTTCCGCCGCCGCGATCGCTACAGCCTCGAGACTCGCCTCGTGCTGCTGAAGCTCCTCGTCGCGCTCGACATGGGTCCGCGCTCGGCCTGGGCGCTGATGGTCCCCTCCTCGATTGCGCTGCTCGCCGCCGGCGGCTGGTGGCCGGGGCTTGGCGAGGTGCAGTTGGCCCTCGCGCTCGGGATTGGCCTTCTCTGGCTTCTCCTCATCTGGGTTGCGCACCGCCACGACCAGACGGCGCTTGCCGCCCGTTGCCGGCAGCTCGAGGGGGTGTTGCGCTGGGCGCTCGCCGGTTTCTATCTGGGTGTCGGCCTTCTCATGCTCCGGAACGGCGGGCCGCTGCCCGGATTTCTTGCCTGGAAGGCGCTGCTGTTCGGCTTCATCTTCGTTGCCGCCATCCTCATCGACTGGGCCTTCAGGCCAGTTGGGCCGCGCCTCGTCGCTCTCATCCGCGACGGCTCGTCGGATGCAACCGAGCTGCCGCTGCGGGCTGCGATGGACCGCACCCGCATCTTCGTGCTTGCCGTCTATGCGCTTCTGCTTGCGACCAGCTTCCTGGGGGTCGTGCAGCCCGCGCTCTGATGGGCGGGCCCCATTTCGCCCCTGGCCGTGGCGCGCTACAGGCAGTGTGGGAGACGTGCCATGGACAATCCGGAAGACCCGGCGGGCGAAGCCCCGAGGCGCCGGCCGAGGCCGGATGTGACCGCTATTGGCAACCGCCGCCTGCGGCCTTCGACGCTCATGATGGGCCATGGCTTTGACCCCGCACTTTCGGAAGGGGCACTGAAGCCACCCATTTTTCTCACCTCCACTTTCGTCTTTGAGAGCGCAGCTGAAGGCAAGCGGCACTTCGAGGGCGTGACGGGGCAGCGCCCTGACGGTGCCCAAGGCCTTGTCTACAGCCGCTTCAATGGCCCCAACCAGGAGATTCTCGAGGACCGGCTCGGGGTGTGGGAGGATGCGGAAGACGCGCTCTCCTTCTCCTCTGGCATGTCGGCCATTGCAACGCTCCTTCTCACCTTCTGTGCACCTGGCGACATGATCGTGCACTCGGGGCCACTTTATGCTGCCACCGAGACGCTCATTGCCCGGATCCTCGGCCGGCTCGGGATCGGCTGGCTCGACTTCCCGGCCGGCGCGACCGAGCCGGAAATTGCCTCCGTCCTCGAGGCGGCGCGGGCGAAGGGGCGGGTTGCGCTCATCTATCTTGAGAGCCCTGCCAACCCGACCAATGTGCTTGTCGATGTGGAGGCCGTGCGCGCGGCGCGCGACCGGCTGCTTGGCGACGCTCCGCCTCCGATTGCCATCGACAATACGTTCCTTGGGCCGCTGTGGCAGAAGCCGCTTCGCCATGGCGCCGATCTCTCGGTCTATTCGCTCACCAAATATGCCGGCGGCCATTCCGACCTCGTCGCTGGCGCCGTCGTCGGCAATGGCGCCCTCATCCGCGAGGTCCGGATGATGCGCAACACGCTTGGCACCATCACCGACCCGCACACTGCCTGGATGCTGCTCAGAAGCCTCGAGACGCTGGAACTCAGGATGGAGCGGGCTGGCGCCAATGCACAGAAGGTCTGCGCTTTCCTGCGTGATCATCCCAAGGTCGAGCGTGTCGGTTATCTCGGCTTTCTCGAGCCCGGCAGCCGCCAGGCCGACATCTTCGCTCGCCACTGCAGCGGCGCTGGCTCGACCTTCTCGCTCTACCTGAAGGGGGGTGAGGCGGAAGCCTTCCGCTTTCTCGACAGCCTTGTCATTGCCAAGCTTGCGGTCTCCCTCGGTGGCACCGAGACGCTTGCCTCCGCCCCCGCGGCCATGACCCACCTCTCGGTTCCCAAGGCGCGCAAGACGGCACTTGGCATCACGCCCAATCTGGTGCGGATTTCGATCGGGGTGGAAGACCCGGACGATCTCGTCGCCGATTTCGCCCAGGCGCTCGACCTCATCTGAGGCGACGCCCTGCGACGAGATGGGCTGGAACAAATAGAGAACATGAGGCAGGATGGCGGGCATGAGTCGCCCAGCCCTGCTGCAGGTTGCCTCGCACTTCTCGCTGCTGCGCGGCGCCTCCTCGGCCGACGAGCTGTTCGCAACGGCTGCAGCGCTTGGCTGGCAGGCGCTGGCGATTACCGACAGGAACACGGTCGCAGGCCTCGTGCGGGCCCATCTCGCAGCACAGGCAACCGGCATCCGCCACCTGCCCGCCTGCCGGCTTGACTTGACCCGCGCCGATGGAACGGCGGGGGCCTCGCTTCTCGTCTACCCGCGCGATCTTGCCGGCTGGAGCGAACTCACGACATTGCTGACGCTTGGCAAGCGCCGCGCTGGCAAGGGCGCCTGCTGCATCGGCTGGGAGGATGTGGCAGCGCATGCGAAGGGCCTCGAGGCCGTGCTGGTACCAGCCCGGCTGACCGCAGCCGACGCAGAGGCCTTCGCCGACATTTTCGCGCGGTCCGGCCGCATTGGCCTCAGCTTGCGCCGGCTTCCCGGCGAGGCGGCACGGCTCCATCGGCTCGACGCGCTCGCCCGCCGGCTTGGTCTCCCCACAGTTGCGCTCACCGACACGCTCTACCACGCGCCATCGCGGCAGATGCTCGCCGACGTGCTCGCCTGCATCCGCATGAAATGCACCATTGACACGCTCGGGCGCCGGCGCACCCACCATGCCGACCGCCACCTTTTCGCGCCCGACGAACTGGCGCGCCGTTTTGCCCATTACCCGGAGGCCCTTGCCGAAGTGGAGCGGCTGGTCGAACGCCTCGCCTTCTCCTTGGCCGACCTCCGCTACCAGTATCCGGAAGAACGGGCGGACCCTTCGCTCACTCCGCAGGAGACGCTCGAGGCGCTCACGCGCGAAGGCGCCGCCGCCCGCTACCCCCATGGCGTGCCAGAGGCGGTCGAGCGCCAGCTCGCCCATGAGCTCCGCATCATCGAGCAGATGGGCTATGCGCCCTATTTCCTGACCGTCCACGCCATCGTCCGCTTTGCGCGGTCGCGCGGTATCCTCTGTCAGGGGCGGGGAAGTGCGGCCAATTCCGCCGTCTGCTATGTGCTTGGCATCACTGCCATTGACCCGGTCCGCTCCGAGCTCCTGTTCGAGCGCTTCATCTCGAGCGAGCGCAACGAACCGCCCGACATCGACGTCGACTTCGAGCATGAGCGGCGCGAGGAAGTCATCCAGTGGATCTACGCCCATTATGGCCGGGACCGCGCCGCGCTCACCGCCGTCGTCTCCCGCTTCCGTGCGCGCGGGAGCGTGCGCGAGGTGGGAAAGGCGCTGGGCTTGCCAGAGGATGTGACGGCTGCCCTCGCCGGCCAGGTCTGGGGCTGGTCATCTGAAGGGGTGGCAGCGCGCCACGCCGAGGACCTGGGGCTCAACCTCGAAGACCGCCGGCTCCGGCTCACCCTTGATCTTGCCCGCGAGCTCATCGGCACGCCGCGCCACCTCTCCCAGCACCCCGGTGGCTTCGTGCTGACTGAAGCCCCGCTCCACAAGCTGGTGCCAGTGGAGCCGGCGGCCATGGCGGGGAGACAGGTCATTGAATGGGAGAAGGACGATATCGAGGCCCTCTCCTTCATGAAGGTCGATGTGCTGGGGCTCGGCATGCTCGGGTGCATGCGCCGCGCCTTCGAGCTGCTGCGCCAGCACAAGGGGCTCGACCTCGATCTTGCGACCATTCCGGCGGAAGATCCGGCGACCTACGCCATGATCCGCCGCGCTGACACGGTTGGCGTGTTCCAGATCGAGAGCCGGGCGCAGATGGCGATGCTGCCCCGGCTCAAGCCCACGACCTTCTATGATCTTGTGATTGAAGTCGCGATTGTCCGCCCCGGCCCGATCCAGGGCGACATGGTCCACCCTTATCTCCGCCGTCGCGAGGGGAAGGAGGCAGTCACCTTTCCCTCGCCTGCGCTCGAGCGGGTGCTGGGGAAGACGCTGGGTGTCCCGCTGTTCCAGGAGCAGGCGATGAAGGTTGCAATCGTCTGCGCCGGCTTCACCCCTTCCGAGGCCGATGCGCTCCGCCGGGCGATGGCCACCTTCAAGTTCACCGGCGGAGTCTCCCACTTCCGCGACAAGCTGGTCGCCGGCATGGTTGCGCGCGGCTACGATGCCGAATTCGCCGAGAAGACCTTCCGCCAGATCGAGGGCTTCGGCTCCTATGGTTTTCCCGAAAGCCACGCCGCCTCCTTCGCCCTCATCGCCTATGCCTCCTCCTGGATGAAGTGCCACCATCCCGAAGTGTTCGCCGCAGCCCTCCTCAATGCCCAGCCGATGGGCTTCTATGCACCCGCCCAGATCGTCCGCGATGCCCAAGAGCATGGCGTGGAGGTGCGCCCGGTGTGCGTTGCTGCAAGCGCATGGGACTGCACGCTTGAGCCTGCGGAAGATAAGAGGCTTGCACTCCGGCTGGGCTTCCGGATGGTCAATGGCCTTGCCAGGGCCGAGGCGGAGCAGATCATTGCGGCACGCGAAACTGTCAGCGACCTTGCCCTGCTGCACCGCAGGAGCGGTGTGCGGCGGGCTGCCTTCGAGCGGCTGGCCGAGGCCGACGCTTTCCGTGCCTTCGGCCTTTCGCGCCGCCAGGCGTTGTGGGCGGCAAGGGGCCTTGGCGAGGCGCCGCTGCCGCTTTTTGCTGCAGCCGATGTTGCGCCGCATGGCCCAGAGCCGCCAGTTGCGCTGCGGCCGATGCGCGAAGGCGCCGAAGTGGTGGAAGACTATCGGGCAACTGCACTCACGCTGCGCGCCCACCCGCTTGCCTTTCTCCGCGCCGAGCTCGGCCGCAGCCGCTACCGGCCGCTTGCCGAGCTTGCCCGGGCGCGCGACGGCCGGCCGTTCCGGGGTGCGGGCATCATTCTCGTCCGCCAGAAGCCGGGCTCGGCCAAGGGGGTGATGTTCATCACGCTCGAAGACGAGACGGGGCAGGCCAATCTCGTCATCTGGCCGCAGCTGTTCGAAGCCGAGCGCCGCCTTATCCTTTCGGCCTCGATGCTGGGGGTTGAAGGCGTGGTCCAACGCGAAGGAGAGGTGATCCACCTGGTTGCGCGTCGGCTTGCGGATCTTTCGCCTTTGCTTGCCACTGTCGGCGAGCGGGACTGGCGGGTGCCGGCCGGCAGGGGGGACGAGGCCCGCAGCGGCGGGCCCGATGCGCGTGCGGCCGAGGCCCCAGCGCTTGCCTTCCGCTCGGCAGGGATCGGCCACCCGCGCGCCATTCGCGTGGCGCGCTGAGAGCAGCGCTCCGGCCCTTGCTGCCTGTACTTACCCTTTCTGCCCGTTCCAAGCCGACGGAGCGCTGCCTCTTCACGCCAGAAGGGCGCGCAGCCCCGCAAGGATCGCTGCCTTCGCAGCCGCAATGTCGAGACCCTGGACATGGCGAAGACAGATCCAGCTGTCGATGCTGACGAGGAGCACCATCGCCTCGCGCGCGGGGGGCCCGGGCATCCGCTCGGGCGGAATACGGGAAAGGAACAGCTGCCGGCTCAGCTGGGCAAGCTCGGCGCTTGCGGCCTCGAGCGCTGGCGACCTTGTGCGGTAGAGATCGAGTGCACGCTTGAAAGGCGTGACGGACTCAAAATATTCGGCGCGCCGGTCGACGATCTCGGTCAGGATGTCTGGCCACGTGGTTGCGACAAAGGGCCGGCCGATCAGCGGCTGGGCCTGGCGGATGATTGCCCTCGTAATTTCAAAATAGAGCGTGTCCATCTCCTCGAAGTGGCGGAAGACGGTGCGCAGCGAGAGCCCGGCGCGGTTGGCAACCCTCTCGGCGGTTGGCGCGAGCTCGCCCTCGCCAACCAGCGCCATCAGCGCTGCGACAATACGGCTGCGGCTGGTCTCGGAGCGCAGGCGTCGTCCATCCGGGCGGCGGTTGCTGCGGCCCATTTGCTCTTGTTGATGGTCAAGCATGGCCAGCGCCATGGCAAAGCCTTTGGCCGCAGTCCACTCGGCGGACGCGGGACGCACGATTCGAAGACAGGCGCCTCTGTCCTACAACATCCATATTGGTTATTTTTTCATCATGAGACGAGCAAAGACGGCAAAAGTCGAGATCGTTGCTCCCTCCCACCCGGTGCCTGTTGCTCGGGTCGCGCCGCGGCATCGCGGGCGGATGCCGCTTGCGCGCAAGCCCCGCCGCCTGGTGCGTGGCCGCGATCCGGCCGCGCCCTGGAGCGCGCGCGAACAGGCCCGGTTCCTTGCTGGTCTTGGTGACGGGCTTGCCGTTGCCGAGGCTGCGGCGGCGATCGGCCGGACGCTGATTTCCGCGCTTGCTGAGCGCAGCCGGGATCGGCGGTTTGCAGCGCGGTGGGACTGTGCGCTCGACTCTGCTTTCGAGGTGCTCGAGACTCGTCTTCTCAGTGTGGCGATTGGTGGTGTTGCCGAGGAGACCGCGGCCGTTGCTGGCGGGGAGCGAGGCTCAAGCCGGGATGATATGCGCCTGGCGCAATGGATCCTTGCCCATCTCCGCGACCGGGGTTCCGGCGCGGGCGGGGCGTCTTCGTCAAGGGGTGCGCGCGCTGGTGGCGCGGCTGTCAGTTCGAGGGCACGGGAACTGCCCGGGGGGGCAAAAGCGCCGCTCGACCCGGCCGCAGAGCAGGCGCGGATCGACCGCTTGATCGACGAAGTTGCCGAGCGGATTGCTGACGCCGAGGCCCGGATGGCAAAGCCGCGGCCAGATTGACGGGCGCGCGCAGAGGATCAGCCTTCGGCCTCAATGCCGAGATCCCGCATCATGTCATAGAGGGTTGGCCGGCTGATTCCGAGCATCTTCGCGGCGTGGCTGATGGACCCGCCTGAGGCCGCGAGTGCGGCGGCAATCGCCCGCCGGTCGGAGACGGCGCGGGCCTCGCGCAGCGTGACCGGGCGGGTCTCGATCGAACCGGCAAGGTCAAGGTCTTCGGCAGTTACGGTTGGCCCCTCGGCCATGATGACGGCGCGCTTGATGCGGTTCTCGAGTTCCCGGATATTGCCTGGCCAGCCGTGGGCGTTGATGGCGGCAAGTGCGCCCGGTGACAGCCGCAGTACGGTTCCGCCCCGCTCGCTGGCGTGCTTGCGCAGGAAATGGTTGGCAAGCAGCACGGGATCGCCGCCGCGCTCGCGCAAGGGCGGGATGTTCACTGTGACTTCGGCGATGCGGTAGTAGAGGTCTTCGCGGAAGCGCTGCTCTGCCAGCATGCGCTTCAAATTCTGGTGCGTGGCACAGACGATCCGGACATCGACTGGGATGGATTTGCGCCCGCCGACGCGCTCGATCACCCGCTCCTGGAGGAAGCGCAGCAGCTTGACCTGGAGCGGCATGGGGATATCGCCCACTTCGTCCAGAAACAGGGTCCCGCCCTGGGCCAGCTCGATCTTCCCCTCGGTGGTCTTGAACGCGCCAGTGAAGGCGCCCCGTTCGTAGCCGAAGAGTTCGGCTTCGAGCAGGTTTTCCGGGATCGCGCCGCAGTTGATGGCAACGAACGGTCCCTTCGCCCGCGGCGAGGCCTTGTGCAGGCCGCGTGCCAGCACCTCCTTGCCCGTGCCAGAGTCGCCAAGGAGGAGGACGGAGACATTGCTGGAGGCGACGCGTTCGATCATGTCGCAGACTTTCAGCATCTCCGGTGCGCCGGTGATGACATCTGCAAGGGGAGAGCCTGGCGCTCGCTCCTGCAGCCGCCGGTTCTCGGCTTCGAGCCGGGCGACATGGAAAGCCCGGCCGACGATGAAGCCGAGCTCGTCGATGTCGACGGGCTTCTGGTAAAAGTCGAAGGCGCCGAGTGCGATCGCGCGCCGAGCGCTGTCGCGCGCGCCGTGGCCGGAGGCGATGATGACCTTGGTGTGCGGAGCGCGCGAGAGGATGGCCTCGAGGGTTGCGAAGCCCTCGCTGACACCGTCGGGATCGGGGGGGAGCCCGAGGTCGAGCGTGACGACATCGGGACGGTGTTCGGCGAACAGGGCAAGCGCTGCCTCGCGGTCGGCGGCTGTGACGACCTCATAGCCGTCATAGGCCCATTTGAGTTGGCGCTGCAGCCCGAGATCATCCTCAATGACAAGGAGGACTGGGCGATCTGCCGATCCGGCCTGGCGCGCCGCGCTTGCGCTCTTGAGCATCCGTGTTTCCCTCAGGTCCGTGCCAGTTTCGCCCGCGCTTCGGCAGCAAGCGGCAAGGTGATGACAAAGCGGCTGCCTTCGCCTGGCCGGCTTGTCACCTCGATCCGGCCGCCATGGGCGCGGGCGATCTCGCGCGCCTCATAGGCACCGATGCCGAACCCTTCCGCCTTGCTGGAGCGGAACGGCTTGAACAGCTCCTCGCGGATGAAGCGCCGCGACATGCCATGGCCGCGATCGGTGACGCTGAGCCGCGCGGTGCGCGCCGTGCGCTCAAGGGCAATGAGAATGGGCGCATCAGGAGCGCTGGCGTCGATGGCATTCTGGACAATGTGGGTCAGCATGGTCTCAAGCCGTTCGCAATCGCCTGTGACCGGCAGCTGTTCTTCGATGCCCTCGACTTCGATTGCCGGGTGTGCCCGCCGGAGCGCAGCTGCAACCATGGCAACGACGCGCGCGAGATCGACGGGCTCGGCCACTTCAGCAGTCGCAGGCAAACTTGCGCGGCGCGCGCTGTTGGTGCGGCCGGCCTGCTGGCCCATGAGCGCAAGAAGGTCTGTCATCTTGGTGACGCTCGACTGGACGGTTGCGAGCAGATCGGCCCGAAACTCCGGCTTGTCGATGTGGCGCTCGGCGTTGCGCGCCACAAGGCCGAGCTGGCTTACGACATTCTTGAGGTCATGCATGATGAAGGCGAAGCGCCGGCTGAAATCCTCGAAGCTGCGCGCTTCATCGAGCGCCATTTGGGTTGCGGCCTCGGCAAGATAGCTTGCGGCCTGGCGCCCGAGCGTGCGCAGCAAGTCATAATCCTCCCAGTTGAGGTCATGGACCACGGGGCTGCGCTCAAGGAGCAGAATGGCAGAGAGCCGCCCGTGGTGCGGCAGGGGGACGGCAAGCCAGAGCGAGCGGTCGGCAAGGAGCGCCGCCGGGCAGGCAAGGTCATGGCCGCGGTTGCGCGGCCCCCCTTGCCCGCCAGCGCGAAGCTGGTCGAAGTCGATGATGCGGCCGGTCTCGGCCATGAAGGTGACAAGGCTTGAGTCCGCCGCGAAGGCTTCGGCTGCGGAATCCCCATCGAAAGTGGACCAGTGCCATTGCGCTGACAAGCGGAAGCTGCCGTCCTCCCCGACTTCCAGCAAGAGCCCGCCAGGGCAGTTGAGAACGCGTGCCACGGCCTCGATTATCCGCTCGCGAATGGGTTGCGGCGCAGATGCGCCCGCCTCGCTTGCATCGAGCTTGTCAAGAAAGCCCAGCCACTCGCTGCGGTAGTCATAGCGGTAGCGATAGAAGTTGCGGGCGATCAGCACCTTGAGACGTGCCCTGACGGCCGGTGAGAGGATGACAAGTGCTGCCCCGATGAGGGTGACGGCAAGGAACATGACTTGCAGCACCACGCCCCAGTCCCCTCCGGCGAGCCGGAGACCGTGGGCGAGCAGCGACATGAAGATGAGATAGATGCCGATGGCTGAGAAGCTGATGGTCGAGAAGGCGGCATCACGCGAGAGCGCAAAGCGGTTGGCGGCTTCGTCGCGGAAGGCGATGAGCAACAGGGGAACAGCGAGCGCGTTCACTGCGCCGCGCAGCTCGACCAGCACGAGCGACAGCTCCCCCAGCAGAAACTGCAGCGTGTAGAGATTGAGGTCATAGGCGAACATGACGGCAATCCCGACCACGAAGAAGCGGATCGAGGGCCCCCTTGTGGCAAGCGAATTGACGTGGATGTTGTGGAGCAGCACGATGCCAGAGATGGCGAGCACGAGGCGCGTGACCACTTCGACAAGTGCTGCCGGCATATTCGCCAGCTCGGGGTCGAACGCCGAGCTGAAGGGATATACGCTGTCAACGACGAGCTGGAGGGCGACGGCAAAGCCGAGCCCGGCCGAGACGAGGAAGCCCGAGCGCAGGTCGCGGTCCATCCCCCAGGGCCGCTGGAGCACGAGGAGCAGCACGACAAGCCAGCCGGCCGTGCGCAGGGTCTCGGCATGGCTGATGCCCGGCACCTCGCCAAAGCCGAAGGCGAAGCCAAGCGCAACCAGCCCCGCCCAGCCAGCGACGATGCTGGACGCACCAGCGACCAGCAGGCCGAAGACTCGCTGCTGCCGCTGCACCAGAAGCCAGACGGCAAGGCCGAGGAAGGCAAGACAGGCGATGAGATGGCTGACGAGGCCGATGGGATGGTCTGCACCCGCAAGCCCCAAAGTCACGCCCGTCCCTCTCCTGAACTTCACGCATGCGAGTGCCGCACCGGCAGCTGCTGTTGCGGAGAGCTGCTTGCCACCAGGCTGCTCGCTACCGACGTCCCACCTTGTTTATCATGTCTTTGCATGGGCTGGCAAACTCAGCGAGGGTTAATCATGGCGGGGGACGGGGACACGGGGGACGCGAACAAGTTTCGCCGGGAAGTGGAAGGCGGCAGTGCGCCGGCAGTTGGCGCCGGGCCTTGCGACCGTTCTGCTCGGCTCAAGGCTGCGCTGCGCGCCAATCTTCGCAAGCGCAGGGGCCAGGCTCGCAATCTTGGTCCGCTTGAGGCAGAAACCCTGGCAGGCGAAGGGGAGGAGGGGCCATGCGCTTCGACTATGTGATTGTCGGCGCTGGCTCGGCTGGCTGCGTGCTGGCCAACCGCCTGACTGCCGACCCGTCGGTGCACGTGCTTCTGCTGGAGGCCGGGCCGGAGGACCGGAATCTCCTGATCCATGTGCCGGTCGGCTATGCCCGGACGCTCAAGGACCCCAGTGTCAACTGGCTGTTCGAGACCGAGCCCGACCCGGGCACGAATGACCGGGTGCATGTGTGGCCGCGCGGCAAGGTGCTTGGCGGCTCGTCGTCGATCAATGGTCTTCTCTATGTCCGCGGCCAGCTGGCCGACTATGACGGCTGGGCCCAGCTCGGGGCAACGGGCTGGAGCGCAGCCGATGTTCTGCCCTATTTCCGTCGTGCTGAAGGCAATGCCCGCCTGGCAAACGAATGGCATGGCACCGACGGCCCGCTCCATGTCTCGGATGCGACCACCCGCCACCCCGTCTCTGATGCCGTGATTGCGGCAGGCATGCAGGCTGGCCTCCGGTTCAATGACGATGTCAATGGCCCCGTGCAGGATGGAATCAGCTATTTCCAGCTGACGGTCAAAAATGGCCGCCGCTGGTCGGCTGCGATGGCCTATCTTCGCCCGGCGCTGAAGCGGCCAAACTTGCGCGTGGAAACTGGCGCCATGGCCGAGTCGATCCTCCTCGACGGCCGTCGTGCGACGGGCGTGCGCTATCGCCAGGGCGGCACAACCCACGAGGCCCATGCCTTGCGCGAAGTCATCTTGAGCGGCGGCACCGTCAACTCCCCGCAGCTGCTCGAGCTTTCCGGCATCGGTGACCCGGAAGTTCTCGCGGCCGCTGGCATTCCGGTTCGCCATGCACGCAGGGGTGTGGGGGCCAACTTGCAGGACCATTTTGTCGTCTCCTGCCAGTTCCGCCTGAAGCCGGGCACGATTACGGTCAACCAGATGAGCCGCGGCTGGCGCTTTCTCCTTGAGGCGGGGCGCTATCTTGTTGCACGCCGCGGGCTCCTCACCCTTTCGGCGGCGCATGTGCAGGCCTACTGGCGGTCGCGGCCGGGTCTTGCTGGGCCTGATGTCCAGTATCACATCCTGCCAGCCACGGTGGATGTGGCGAAGTTTGTCGAGACCCAGAACTGGGAGCTTGAACGCGAGCCTGGTCTGACCATTGCGCCATGCCAGCTCAGGCCGGAAAGTCGCGGCACTATTCATGTGAAGAGCCCCGATCCCCTGGCAGCGCCGGCGATCCGCCCCAACTACCTCTCGGACCCGCTCGATTGTGAGACCATTGTCGCTGGCATGAAGTTTGCTCGCGTGCTTGCCTCGCAACCTGCGCTCGCGCCCTTCATGGAAGCCGAGATCCTGCCTGGTGTGGAGGTTGCGGACGACTCGGAAATCCTTGCCCATGTGCGCGCGCATGGCTCGACCATCTATCACCCAGTCGGCACCTGCCGCATGGGGCCGGCCTCTGACCCGCTGGCTGTGACCGACCCGGACGGCCGCGTACATGGCATCGGCGGGCTGCGGGTGGTCGATGCGTCGCTGATGCCCCGCCTCGTCTCCGGCAACACCAACGCGCCGACCATCATGATGGCCGAGAAGATCTCAGATGCGATCCTCGCTGACGCCCGCGCCGCCCGGGCCGCCTGAGCGCGGCCATGCCCGGAGCCATTCGGCAATGGCGCAGGGATAGAGGGCAAGCTCGGCTTCGAGCACGCGTGCAGCCAGCGTTTCTGGCGTGTCTCCGGCAAGCACGGGCACGCGCGCTTGGGCGAGGATGGGCCCGCAGTCAACTTCCGCCGTGACCAGGTGGACTGTGGCCCCGGCCTCCCGGTCACCCGCCGCGAGCGCGCGCGCATGGGTGTCAAGCCCTGGGTAGCGCGGCAGGAGCGAGGGGTGGATGTTGACCATTCGCCCTTCCCATTGGCGGACGAAGGCCGGGGAGAGCACCCGCATGAAGCCGGCAAGCGCTACCGCCTCGGCGCGGTGGGCAGCCAGCACGCGGCCAAGCTCCGCCTCGAAGGCTTTCCGGCTGGCGAAACGGTCGCGCGCCACCACCACCGACGGCACCTCGCCCGCCCGCGCCAGCCCCGGCGCATCCGCCCGGCTCGAGATGACGACGACCACCTGCGCTGGGTAGCCTGGCGCCTGGGCGGCGCGGATGATCGAATCCATGTTGCTGCCGCGGCCGGAAATGAGGATGGCGAGCCGAACGCGGCCTTTGAGGTCAGGCATCGTGGGAGGCGTGCCACCCCTGGCCGGCAATCGTGGTTCCCCTGGCGCCGGCGGCAACGGAGCCGATCCGCCACACCTCCTCGCCCGTGGCGGCGAGGTCAGCGATGAGGGCGTTGGCGTCTTCGGCGGCGACGATTGCCACCATGCCGATGCCGCAGTTGAAGGTGCGCAGCAATTCTGCCGGGGCAATGCGGCCGCGCGCAGCAAGCCAGCCGAACAGCGGCGGCCAGGGCCAGCTGCTGGCATCGAGGATGGCGCGCAGACCTTCGGGCAGCACGCGTGGCACATTTTCAAGGAGCCCGCCGCCCGTGATGTGGGCAAGGCCGTGCACGCGGCCCTGGCGCAGCAGGGGAAGCAGGCTTGCAACATAAAGGCGAGTCGGGCGCAGCAGCACGTCTGCGAGGCTTTCCTCGGGTGCAAAAGGCGCAGGGGCTGCCAGATCATACCCTTCGACCAGGCGCCGGATGAGCGAGAAACCGTTGGAATGCGCCCCGCTCGAAGCGAGGCCGAGGATGACATCCCCGGCGGCGA
The DNA here is from genome assembly GCF_053487655.1 of Thermaurantiacus sp. Classification (NCBI taxonomy): domain Bacteria; kingdom Pseudomonadati; phylum Pseudomonadota; class Alphaproteobacteria; order Sphingomonadales; family Sphingosinicellaceae; genus Thermaurantiacus; species Thermaurantiacus sp. Next base: position 21,559 of record NZ_JBRCLD010000030.1, read on the forward strand.
TGCGCGCGCCTGTCAGTGCCTGCTCGCGCTCGACAGCGCCAACTGCGAAGCCGGCGAGATCATAGTCGCCTTCGCCGTAGAGCCCAGGCATCTCGGCAGTCTCGCCGCCGATGAGGGCGCAGCCGGCAGCGCGGCAGGCCCGGGCGATTCCGGCGATCACGGTCTCAGCAACGTTTGCATCGAGCCGGCCGGTTGCGAAATAGTCGAGGAAGAACAAGGGCTCGGCCCCTTGGACCAGGAGGTCGTTCACGCACATGGCCACAAGATCCTGGCCGACGCTGTCGTGTCGTCCGGTCTCAATCGCAAGCTTGAGCTTGGTGCCGACACCATCGGTTGCCGCGACCAAGAGCGGATCCTTGTAGCCGGCAGCGCGCGGGTCAAAGAAGGCGCCGAAGCCACCGAGCTCAGCCTCTGCGCCCGGCCGGCGGGTCGCGCGCGCGAGCGGGGCGATGGCGCGCACGAGCGCATTGCCAGCGGCGATGGAAACGCCGGCCTCGGCATAGGTGGAGGGCAAGGGCTCCGTCATCTCTTCTGCCCCTTCCCTCGCCGGCGCGGACAAGGCAAGGCCTGCCCATGCCTGCGCCTTGCTTCCCTTTTCTTCTCGCCCGGCCGGCGTTGCTTGCAGTTCTGCTTGCCTGTGCCCCAGCTTGGGCGCAGCGGGCTGGCGCCCCTCCCAAGGGGGCAGCAGCGCCAGAGGCCGTCGGCGACGCAAGCGGCCTCATCGTGACCGGCATCGAAGTCGATGAGACTGCGAGATCTGACCTTGCCGCGCGCGAGGCCGGCTGGCGTCAGGCCCAGCGTCTTGCCTGGCCAATGCTGTGGGCGCGACTTTCCGGCTTTCCGGCAAACCGCGCGCCGCGCGTTGGCGACAGTGCGCTTGACCAGATGGTCTCGGCTATCGAGGTCGAGCGCGAAGCGGTTGGCGGCAATCGCTATGTGGCGAGGCTGACCGTCATCTTCGACCGGACTCGTGCGGCCCCCTATCTTGGCCGCTATGCCCCGCTTGTGCAGTCGCCGCCGCTCCTGCTGCTGCCGCTTCTCCAGGATGCGGGCACGCGCATGGCCTATGAGCCTGGCAACCCCTGGGCCGAGGCCTGGGCCCGCTTCCAGGCCGGGGAGTCCCCCATCGACTATATCCGCTTGCGGGCCAGCGCGACCGACGCCCTGCTGCTCTCTGCCTGGCAGGGCGAGCGGATCGACATTCCGATCTGGCGCCAGATCATGGACCGCTACCAGACGGCGGATGTCCTCATCCCCGAGCTCATCCTCGAGCGCGGGCTCCCCGGCAGCCCGGCGGTGGCGCGGCTCATCCTCCGCTTCGGGCCTTCCGCGCGCATCCTTGCGCGTACCCAGCTCACGCAGGAGGACGGGGATATTGCCGCCCTGCTGGCAAGCGCTGTTCGCGAGTGTGACCGGCTTTATACAACCGCGCTCAGAGCTGGCCTCCTCGTCCCCGACGCGCTTCTCTCCGAAGCTCCGGAGCCGGAAGTCGAAGTGCCCGAGCTTGCGCCCGAGATCGGTGGCAGGGCGGTTGAAGCAAATCTGCGGCTTGAAGTCGACACGCCCGATGCTGCCTCGCTCGAGGCGATTGAGCGGCGGCTGCGCGCTGTCCCGGGGGTTACGGGAGTCCGGCTTGAAAGCTTCGTCATCGCTGGCCGCTCGGTCCTCGTCCTTGGGACGTCCGTGAGCTCGAGCGAATTGGCGCGTGCGCTCGATGCGGCCGGGTTCCGGCTTGAGGGCAGCCTGCTGCGCGATCGCCGGGCGGATGAAGTTCCGCCAGCGCCGCCTTCTGGACCGCCAGCGGAGCTGCCTTCCGCACCGCCAGCGGCGCCGCCAGTGCCGCCTTCCGCACCGCCACCGGGAGTCCCCGAGCCCGGAGCTGGCGGATGAGGGGTGCTTTTGGCGCCCAGCTGCCGCTCCCGCTCAGCTGGAAGGCAGCGCAAGGCCAGAAGGACTTCTTCGTCTCTGCTGCCAATGCCGAGGCCGTCCGCTTCCTTGACAGTTGGGCAACCTGGCCGATCCCGGTTGCGCTTCTCGTCGGCCCTTCTGGCTCTGGCAAAAGCCATCTCGGCTCCATCTTTGCCCGGCGCGCCAATGCCCGGCTTCTCGATGATGCCGACATGGGTGTGCCCGATGAGGCCCTGTTCCATGCCTGGAACGACGCGCTCGACAGCCGCCGCCCGCTCCTCCTGACAGCGCGCAGTGCCCCTGGCGACTGGCATATCGCGCTCCCTGATCTTCGCTCGCGGCTGGCGGCCACGCCGATGGTCCGGATCGGCCCGCCCGATGATGCGCTTCTTGCCCACCTGTTCCACAAGCTGTGGCGGGACCGCGGCATCACGCCCCCGCCAGAGCTTGCGTCCTATGTTCTGAAGCGCATCCCGCGCAGCTTCGAAGCGCTGGGTGCTGCCGTTGCGGCGCTCGATGCCGCATCGCTTGCCGGCCAGCGGCCGCTTTCTGTCGCCTTGGCCAGGGCCGCGCTGCTCGATCTGTGGCCAGCAGGCGAGGATGACGATGGCTTGGCCGTGGCTTCCAACTGTCACCAAGACGGCGCATAATCCTGCGCCATGCAGGCCTTCGCTTCCCATCCCAACCCGCTCATGTCCGACCGGCTGGTCAACCGGGAGCTCTCCTGGCTTTCCTTCAATGCCCGCGTACTCGAGGAAGCGACCAACCCCGCCCATCCGCTTCTTGAGCGGATGCGGTTCCTCTCGATCTCGGGCAACAATCTCGACGAATTCTACATGGTCCGAGTCGCCGGGCTGCGCGGCCAGGTCGATGCGGGTATCGAGACTCCCTCCGCCGAGGGTGCAACACCGGCCCAGCAACTCGCGGCCATTGCCCAGGCTGCAGACCTTCTCATGCGCCAGCAGCAGAAGGTCTACCAGGAACTCGTCCGGCTGCTGGCGGCAGCCGACTACCGGATCCTCAAACCTGCCGACCTCTCTTGCGAGGAGGAGAAGTTTCTTGAAGACCAGTTCCTGAACCGGATCTTTCCGGTGCTGACGCCGCAGGCGATCGATCCGGCCCACCCCTTCCCCTTCATCCCCAACAAGGGCTTCAGCCTCGTCTTCGAAATGCGCCGCGATGCCGACGGCGAAGCCCTGTTCGCGCTCCTCATGCTGCCGCCGATGCTGCCGCGCTTCCTCCGCCTGCCGGGTGCATCGGTCCGCACCATTGCGCTTGAAGATGTCATCAGCCATTTTCTCCCCCTCGTCTTTCCTGGCTTCACGCGGCTTGGAAGCGGCGCCTTCCGCATCATCCGCGACAGCGACATCGAGGTGGAAGAGGAAGCCGAGGATCTCGTCCGCTTCTTCCAGAGCGCGATCAAGCAGCGCCGCCGCGGCCAGGTGATCCGCCTAAAGCTCGCCGCCGACACGCCAGCGAACCTGAAGGCGCTGGTGCGCGGCGCCATGCGGGTGACCGATGCCGACGTGACGGAAGTGGACGGCATTCTGGGAATCGCTGACCTTGCAAGCCTGGTCGAGGAGGACCGGCCCGACCTCAAGTTTGAGCCCTACACCCCCCGCTTTCCGGAACGGATCCGCGACTTCGGCGGCGACTGCTTCGCTGCCATCCGCGCCAAGGATATCGTGGTCCACCACCCCTATGAGAGCTTCGAGGTGGTGCTTGCCTTCCTGCGCCAGGCCGCTGCCGACCCGGATGTGATTGCGATCAAGCAGACTCTTTACCGGGTGGGCAAAAACAGCCCCATCGTCCGCGCCCTCATCGATGCGGCGGAGGCGGGCAAGTCGGTGACGGCGCTGGTCGAGCTCAAGGCCCGGTTCGATGAGGAGCAGAACCTCACCTGGGCGGCCGAGCTCGAGCGCGCCGGCGTGCAGGTGGTCTATGGCTTCATCGAGTGGAAGACCCACGCCAAGGCCTCGATGGTGGTGCGCCGCGAAGGCAGCGAACTGACCACCTACCTCCACCTTGGCACAGGCAATTATCACCCGGTCACCGCCCGCATCTATACGGATCTCTCGTTCTTCACTGCCGATCCCGTGCTCGGCCGCGAAGTCGCCCAGGTCTTCAACTATGTGACAGGCTATATTGAGCCGCGGGGGCTTCGCCACCTCGCCATGTCGCCATTGAACTTGCGCGACCGGCTCATCGCCCTCATCGATGCCGAGATCGCGCATGCGGCTGCCGGCCGGCCAGCGACCATCTGGCTCAAGCTCAACGCCCTTGTGGACCCGGCCATCATCGACAAGCTGTATGAGGCGAGCCAGGCCGGCGTGAAGGTCGAAGCCGTGGTGCGGGGGATATGTTGTCTTAGGCCCGGTGTGCCCGGCCTTTCCGAGACCATCCATGTCCGCTCTGTCATCGGCCGCTTCCTCGAGCACAGCCGGATCGTCGTCTTCGGCAATGGCCGGCCGCTCCCCTCGCGCAAGGCCAAGGTCTTCATCACCTCGGCCGACTGGATGCCGCGCAACTTTGACCGCCGAGTGGAACTCCTGGTGCCGATCGAGAACCCGACCGTCCATGCCCAGATCCTGGACCAAGTCATGGTCGCCAACCTCAAGGACAATGAGCAGAGCTGGGAAATGCGCGCTGATGGCAGCTATGTCCGTGTGCAGAGGGAAGGCGAGGGCTTCAACCTCCACCGCTACTTCATGGCCAACCCCTCGCTTTCTGGCCGGGGCTCGGCCCTGCGGGATGCGCGCGTTCCCAAGCTCGTCGTCGACCAGGACGGCGAACCGGACTCTGGTCAGGACGCTGCCGCCGCCTGAGGTTGCGCGATTGAACACGTGCTGCTGCACTGCAAAACCGGGCGCCCATGACCGAGATGCCAGCACTGGCCGTGCCGCCTCCAGCGCCACATGCGAGCCCCGCCGCCGATGTGCTGGCCCAGCTCGGGACGACGCGCTCTGGCCTTGATGCGGAAGCAGCAGCCGCCCGGCTTGCCACATATGGGCCTAACCGCCTTCCCGAGCAGCGCGGTGACGGGCCGCTGCAGCGCCTGCGGCGCCAGTTCGACAGCCCGCTCATCTGGTTTCTTGTTGCTGCAGCCGCTGTCTCTGCCGGCCTTGGCCACGGCGTTGACGCAAGCGTCATCGCTGCTGTCGTCGTCGTCAACGCCGTCATCGGCTTTGTCCAGGAAGGTCGGGCGGAAGCAGCGCTTGCGGCCATCCGCGCCATGATCGATCCCGTCGCCTCGGTCCGGCGCGACGGCCGGCGCATGACCCTTCCAGCCGCCGGGATCGTCCCGGGTGACATTGTGCTCATCGAGGCCGGCGACCGAGTCCCTGCCGATCTTCGCCTTGTCGAGGCGCGTGGGCTGCTTGTCGACGAGGCCGTGCTCACAGGGGAGTCGGTGCCTGTCAGCAAAGGCAGCGCCACAGCTGCTGCCGACGCGGCGCTTGGCGACCGGGTCGGCATGGCGTTTGCGGGCACCTTCGTTGCCGCCGGCCAAGGCGAAGGTGTGACCGTTGCAACTGGCGCTGCAACCGAGCTCGGCCGCATTTCCGGCATGCTTGCAGCCGTCGGCACCACAACCACGCCGCTCATGGCCCAGATGGGCCGCCTTGCCGAGCGGCTGACCCTCATCATCCTGGCGCTTGCCGTGCTTGCCTTTGGCTTTGCTGTGCTTGTGCGCGGGCTTCCCCTTGCCGATGCCTTCATGCTCGTCGTCGGGATCGCAGTCGCTGCCATTCCCGAAGGGCTGCCGGCTGTGCTCACGGTCACGCTTGCAATTGGCGTGCAGCGCATGGCCAAGCGCCATGCGCTCATCCGCCGCCTGCCGGCAGTCGAGACCCTGGGCTCGGTCACCGTCATCTGCACCGACAAGACCGGAACTCTCACGCGCAACGAGATGGCCGTCACGACGCTCGCGCTTCCTTCTGGAGTGCGCCATGTCTCGGGTGTTGGCTATGGGCCTGATGGCGCGATCGCGGGTGGCGTTGATTGTGAAGTCGAGGCGCTGGTGCTGGCCGGGCTGCTCTGCAACGACGCCCGGGTGAGCATGCGCGATGGCCAATGGGTCGTTGACGGCGATCCGATGGAAGGTGCCCTTGTCACTCTCGCCATGAAGGCAGGTCTTGCCGAAGCGCGAGCGACTGCCAAGCGGCGGGATCTCTTGCCGTTTTCGCCTGAGACCCGGCTGATGGCAACCCTTGATGCGCGCGCCGATGGCCGCATCATGGCAGCGGTCAAGGGGGCTCCGGAAGCCGTTCTTGCCCTATGCCGCCTCGATGCGGCCGACCAGGCGCGCTGGCAGGCGACTGCTGCCGACCTCGCCGGGCGTGGCCTGCGTGTCCTTGCCTTTGCCGAGTGCGAAACCCCGGCCCTCGACCGGCTTTCTGGTGCCAGGCTGCTCGGCCTTGCCGGCTTTCTTGATCCGCCGCGGCCGGAAGCGATTGCAGCGATCGCTGCCTGCCGCCGGGCCGGGATCCGGGTTGCCATGATCACGGGCGACCATGCCGGAACTGCCCTGGCAATCGCCGAGGCGCTTGCGCTTGCCGATGCTCCGCAAGTGTTGACCGGTGCCGAGATCGACAGCCTGGATGATCAGGCGCTTGCCGCCCGGCTCGAGACCACGGCGGTCTTTGCCCGCACTGCGCCTGAGCACAAGCTGCGCTTGGTCAAGGCGTTCCAGCGCCATGGCCATGTCGTTGCCATGACCGGGGACGGAGTGAACGATGCTCCGGCCTTGAAGCGCGCCGACATCGGGATCGCGATGGGGAAGAAGGGCACCGAGGCAGCGAAGGAAGCATCAGACATGGTGCTTGCCGACGACAATTTCGCCTCCATTGCCGCTGCGGTGCGCGAAGGTCGCACGGTCTGGGACAATCTGATGAAGGTGATTGGCTGGACGCTTCCGACCAACGGCGGCGAGGCGCTCACCATCCTTGCTGCGCTTGCACTCGGGCTGGTGCTGCCGATGACGGCGCTGCAAATTCTCTGGATCAATCTGGTGACAGTGGTGACGCTCGGGCTGGCGCTTGCCTTCGAGCCGGGCGAGGAAGGGGCGATGCTCCGCCCGCCGCGCGCGCGCAATCGGCCCATCCTCTCCGGGCGGCTGCTGTGGCAGATCCTCTTCGTCTCGGTGCTGTTCATGACTGGCGCCTTTGCCATGTTTGCATGGGCGACAGCATCGGGAGAAAGTCTCGCGCATGCCCGGACGCTGGTTGTGAACACGATCGTGTGCATGGAGATTTTCTATCTTTTTGCCATGCGCTTTACTCATACGACCGGGCTTTCGGTGCGTGGTCTCCTTGGCACACCAGCCGTCCTCATCGCTGTCGGCCTTGTGACTTTGGCCCAGCTTCTCTTCACCTACTGGCCGCCGCTGCAGCAGATCTTCACAACCGAGCCGCTTGCGTTTCGTGAACTCGCCATGGTGGTTGCAGTCGGATTTCTGCTGCTGCTTGCCGCTGAAGCCGAGAAGGCGGCTGCGCGCTTGGTCGAGGCCCGGCGTCAAGTGCCGCAGAAGGTCGCCTGAACTCGCTCGTGCGGCAGTGGCGGGGCGCGGAATGGTGAATCCTCGGGCGTGGGTGCAAATGGCCGCGTGACGGCTGCGAGCAGCCGCCGGAAGGGCGCCATGTCGCCGGCTTCGGCGGCGGCAAGCGCTTGCTCGACGCGGTGGTTGCGCGGGATGATGGCGGGGTTTGCCGCCTGCATCCGCTGGCGGGCTGCCGGAACCGTCCCGCCCTCGTCGGCAACCCGGCGCACCCATGCCGCCTCGAACCCGGCGAAGGCCCCCCGGTCCGCCGCCTCCACCGGCCATTCGGCCCCTTCGGCGAGCGCGCGGAAACTGGCAGTCATGTCAGCGCCCGTGTCGCGCATGGCGGTCAACAGCATCTCAACCAGCGCCCGGTCCTCTGGCCTTGCTGCGACAAGCCCGAGCTTGGCTCGGAACACACCGAGCCAAGCAGCTTCAAAGAGCTCTGGGAAGCGCGCGACGGCGGCATTGGCAAGCGCGATTGCGAGCTTCGGGTCAGGGTCGATGAGCGGCAGCAGCGCTTCGGCCAGGCGCACCAGGTTCCAGTGGGCGATCTGCGGCTGGTTCCCATAGGCATAGCGGCCATGGCGGTCGATCGAGCTGAAGACCGTGGCGGGGTCGAAGGTGTCCATGAAGGCGCAGGGGCCATAGTCGATGGTCTCGCCGGATAGGGTCATGTTGTCGGTGTTCATGACGCCGTGGATGAAGCCCACGCCCATCCAGCGGGCGACGAGCGCCGCCTGCCTTGCCATGGTGGCGTCAAGAAGCGCGAGCGCTGGGCGCTCTCTTTCCTCGGCTGCAGGGGCGTGGCGGGCGATCGTGTGGTCGAGGAGGGCCTGGAGCGCCTCCCGGTCGCCACTGGCAGCTGCGAACTGGAAGCTGCCGACCCGGATGTGGCTGGATGCGACTCGAGTCAGCACGGCGCCCGGCAGCACCGCCTCGCGCACGACTGGCTCGCCAGTTGCCACCACGGCGAGACTGCGCGTGGTCGGGATGCCAAGCGCGTGCATCGCCTCGGAGATGAGATATTCCCTGAGCATCGGCCCCACTGCCGCACGGCCATCGCCCAGGCGCGAAAAGGGCGTCTGCCCTGCGCCCTTCAGCTGGATGTCGAAGCGCCTGCCGTCGGGCGTGACATGCTCGCCCAGCAGCACGGCCCGGCCGTCGCCGAGCATCGTGAAATGGCCGAACTGGTGCCCGGCATAGGCCTGCGCCAGCGGCGTTGCCCCTTCGGGCAGGACATTGCCGGCGAGAAGCGCCGCCCAATCCGCCGCTTCACCAAGCCCGAGTTCGGCCGCAAGCCCATGGTTGAAGACGAGGAGCCGCGGCGCCCGGACTGGGGTTGGCATGACGCGGGCGAACAGCGCTTCGGGCAGGCGGGCATAGCTGGTGTCGAACTGGAACGGGGCCATGGCCTTCTCATGGGCGAGCTCGGGCGCTGGGGGAAGTTGCTTTCCGCTTCGCCCCTCCTGTCTCCGCCTTCATGCGTGTGGAAGCGGAAGGCGCCGATGCGCTCGCCGGCCGAACTGCTGCGGCGCTGGCCTTGACCGCCAGCGGCTGCCCGGCAGAGTGGGTAAATGGGAGACGCCCCCGACCGGTTCATTCTGGCTTGCGCGCAAGCCGCGCTCGACGTGCCCTTGGCCCGCTACATGGACTGGGCGTTCGACGCGCTCTCGGGCCTGGTGCGCTTCGAGGCGGCCGGTTGGGGCATTGGCACGCACACGCCCCCTGTCACCCACTTCGTGCATCTTTTGGGCGTGCCGCCCGAGCTTCTCCTTGCCTACGAGGCGGGTGTCGCGGAAATCGACTATATCCGGCAGGCCTCGGCCGCGCGCCCGGGGGTCACGATCAACGATTTCGACATCCGCGACTCCTTTCCCGACGCGGCCGCCGAAATCGATGCGCGGATCTCAGCACCCTTCGCGCTCGCGCAGACGCTGGCGACCACGCTGCCCGCCGAGGCGGGGCTCGTCCATTTCATCCTCCTGTGGCGCCGCACCCGGTTCGACCCCTTCTCCGAGGCGGACAGGCAGCTCGCCGAGCGGCTGAAGCCGCACATGGTGGCGGGCTGGCGTGTGGCGCAGCGGCTCCACCTCATGCAGCGCGCGGCGGGAGGCGACCTTGGCCACCACGCGCTCGTCGATCGGCTGGGGGCGCTGCACAGTTTCGATAACGGCTTCGTGCGGCTGGTGCGGCGGGCCTTTCCGGACTGGGGCGGCGGCCGGCTTCCCGACGCGCTCGGTACCCTCCTTCCCAAGGGCGGCACGGTTCCAGGCCTGTCGCTCGGCGTTGAGCGGAGCGGCGCGCTGCTCGCGCTTACGGTGCGCGCACAGCGCCCGGACCCCTTGACTCCGGCCGAGCGCGCGGCGGCGGAACTCTATGCCGCGGGCCTTGGCTATCGGGCGGTTGCCGAGCGGCTGGAGCGGGCACCGGGGACGGTCAGGAACCAGATCGCGCGCGCCTACAAGCGCCTGGGGGTCAACACGAAGGTGGCGCTCGCCGAGCGGCTCGCAAAGCTCTCTTAGTGCAGATGCACTTGCGCCTGCCCTGACATTCGGGGCCGCGGCGAGGGCTGCCGATTGTGAAGATTCAAGGAGATAGGACGTTGGCACGAAACTTGCAGAGCGGGGGTGGACGGGTTTGACCAGTTCCGTTTTTGAGAAAGGAGGTCCTATGCGTCATCGCCGTCGTCTGCTGCTTTGCGCTGCCGGCGCCCTGTTGTCCGCACCCGCGATCGCCGAGAGCGGCATCACCGGCTCGGGGACGGTCTCATTCCAGTTCCTGAATGTTTCTGGTCCGATGGCGACGATCCCCCTGTCCGCGCTTGGCAACACCCCCTATTCCAACCAGGGGCGGTTCAACGGGGACCTGGCGGAGATGGGCAGCGAATATCATCCCGTAGGCGAAGGCTCACTTTTGTGTTTGTCCAAGGCCGCTACACCTTTGCCCCCGGGGTCAGCAATGTCGAATTTCGCTATGACTGGATGCCGGCGGGTAGCAATTCAGTCAACAAGCTGGTGTTCACGCCGGCAAGCTTCAGCAACGTTCAGCCCGGAGAGTTGTTCCTGCTGGGCACCATTACCTACACCAACGGCTTCTGGCATGGGGGTGGCCAGACGCCGGCCTACAACCAGCCAACCTACTTCGAGTTCGAGCTGACCACCTACAGCCCGGAGACTGAGGCCTTCAACCAGACGCTCAGGGCCTCCATCGTAAACGTCACCAATTCCGTGGACTATGGCCCTGGTGATCCTTTCCCGCCGACCGATCTCGCCGTACAGAATGCGGAGGCCGATTGGATCTATCTGGAGGGATACGAGCAGTTGGGGAGCTTCCGGGTTTATGATTTCTGCTGCGGCCCCGCTGGCTATGGCAATACCGGAACGATAGAGCTCTGGGGCGCCTTTGGCTCGCTTCATCT
>NZ_JBRCLD010000031.1:0-12454 GCF_053487655.1 Thermaurantiacus sp.
CCGTCGGCACGAACAGCGTCTGGCCCACCCGGATGACCGAATCGAAGCCGATCCCGTTGGCGGCGGCAATCTCCCGCCACGGCACCTTGTAGGCCTGGGCGATCGCAAGCCCCGTCTCGCCCGGCTTTACCACATGCGCCCGGCCCCCCGGGACCGGCTTGCCATCAGCGACTGCCGGCACCGGCTTCCACGCTGGCACCGGTTTGGCTTGCGCGATGGGCGCCCGTGGTGCCGGCGGCGGCTGCGGCCGCTCGCGTGTGGCGCAGCCAGCAAGGAGGAGAAGGAGGAGGGCCGAACGCAGCATTGCGCGCTCCTTACGAGGCAGGCCAGGCCCGGCCAAGCCGGGAGCCGGCAACGCGAGACTGTCAAAATCTTTGACAGTCGCGGCCCGGATTGGGGCCGGGACTGTCAAAATTTCTGACAGTCGCGGCCCGGATCAGGGCCGGCCTCGTAATCTAACCCCTTGAAATCCAGAGAAAACCACCAGGTTCCCCAAGTTGGAACGTTTTTTGCAGTGAGGAGGGAAGATGAGGTGAAGGAGGAGTCCTATGTCGCGTTTCGTTCCTGCCCTTGCTGCTGCCATCCTTGCCGCCGCTTCGCCTGCTTCCGCGCTCAGCTTCTTCGACGGGTTCGAAGGCGAGACCAGCGGTGGCTCGATCCTGAACTATGCGGGCTTTGCCAACTGGATTGTGGTCAGTGGGACGGTTGATCTGATACGATCCGGCGAATACGGCATCCGCTGCCGCTCGGGCAACTATTGCGTTGACCTGGATGGCTCGACCGGGCACGCTGGAATACTAGAGTCGCGAAGGTTTGCCTTTTCCCCAGGCGATAATGTCGATGCCATCTTCTGGCTGAGCGGGAGCCAGCGTGGGGATGGGCGGGACCGTGTAAGCGCCCTGTTCTTTTTCTCCGGCCCTTCCGCGACCCCTGTCGATCTTCTTGGAGTGCAATTCCTTCGGGGCCCAAGGGGCTACACAGATCCAGAAGACCGGCTTGGCTTTATCGGCGGCACCGGCTTCCTTCCCGTACTCGACAGCGGGGACCCTTTCGAGCCGTGGGGCATCCGCTTCCGCGCCGGCTCTGAAGGCGTTTTCTTCATCCGGCTGGTCCATTGGGGCAATGCGGATGACCTCCGTGCACCGAGCGACAATATAGGGCTCGTCCTCGACGACCTTTCGGTCGAGATTTCCTCGAGGGGCGGAGTCATCCCCGAGCCGGCGACCTGGGCGATGCTGATTGCCGGGTTCGGCCTTGTCGGCGCGGCGGCCCGCCGGAGGAAGCTGGCCGCCGCCTAGCGCTCCAGCGCCGCCATGAGGGTGCCCATCGTCTCGCGGTGGGTCAAGTCAAGGTGGAGCGGCGTGACCGAGACAAAGCCCTCGCGCACGGCTTCCAAGTCGGTGCGGTGGCCGGGCGTTTCGACTTCCCGGCCATAGCCGAACCAGTAATAGGGAAAGCCCCTGGGGTCGATCCGGGCGTCGATCCTTATATGGCCATAGTCGCGGAAGCCCTGCCTTGTCACCCGCACGCCGAGTGGCTTCGCACGGGCAGGGAAGTTGATGTTGAGAAGCACGCCCTCGCCCCAGTCTGAGGCGGCGACCCGGCGGATGATGTCGGCCCCCATGGCTTCGGCAGCGGCGAAACTTTCCTGCCCGTGCGTATAGTCGGCCATGGCCTGCGAGAGGGCAATCGAGCGCACGCCAGCGAGCGTCCCTTCCATGGCAGCAGAGACGGTGCCGGAATAGGTCACATCCTCAGCGAGGTTGGGGCCCCGGTTCACGCCCGAGAGGATGAGATCGGGCCGCTCGCCGTTCATGAGGTTGCCAAGCGCCATCATGACGGCATCGGTCGGCGTTCCAGCGACAGCGAAGCGGCGGGGCCCGAGCTCGCGCACCCGCAGGGGGCGGGTCAAGGTGAGGGAATGGCCGGCGCCCGACTGCTCCTCGGCAGGAGCGACGAACCACAGATCATCCGAGAGCTGGCGGGCAATCCGCTCAAGCGCTGCAAAACCAGGCGCATTGATCCCGTCGTCGTTGGTGAGAAGAATGCGCATCAGGCCTCCGGCTTGAGGGTTTCGAGCCCGCCCATGTAGGCGCGGAGCAGCGGCGGGATGGTGACACTGCCGTCGGGCTCCTGGAAATTCTCAAGGACGGCAACCAGCGCCCGGCCAACGGCAACTCCCGAGCCGTTGAGGGTGTGGACGAACCTCGTGCCTTTCTCGCCGGCCGCACGCACGCGGGCGTCCATCCGCCGGGCCTGGAAGTCGCCACACCAGGAGATGGACGAGATTTCGCGGAACTGGCCTGCGCCCGGAAGCCACACTTCAAGGTCGAAGGTCCGCCGGGCCGCAAAGCCCATGTCGCCAGCGCACAGCAGCATCCGCCGGTAGGGAAGTGACAGCGCTTCAAGAACTGCTTCGGCGGCTTCCACCATCCGCATATGTTCGGCTTCCGCCTGCTCGGCCGTGCATATGGTCACCAGCTCCACCTTCTCGAACTGGTGCTGGCGGATGAGCCCGCGGGTGTCCTTGCCGGCAGCGCCAGCCTCGCGCCGGAAGCAGGGGGTGAGTGCCGCAACGCGCAGCGGCAGGCTTGCCTCGTCAAGAACCCGCTCACGCACCAGGTTGGTCAGGCTGACTTCGGCGGTCGGGATGAGCCAGCGGCCATCCACCGTCTCGAACTGGTCGTCACGGAACTTGGGGAGCTGTGCTGTCCCGAACATGGCCGGCTCGCGCACCAGCAAGGGCACGACGGTCTCGCGCCAGCCGGCCGCGACCGCCCGGTCGAGCATGAACTGGCCAAGCGCACGGTGCAGCCGGGCAAGTCCGCCTTCAAGCACGGCAAAGCGGCTGCCCGCAATGCGCGCAGCTGCATCCGGGTTCCAGCCGAGGCGCGCGGCGAGCGCATCATGTGCAAGCCCGCCGGTCGGCGTCTCGCCCCAGCGCTTCACCTCGACATTGCTGCCTGCGTCGGCGCCATCGGGCACATCCTCGGCCGGCAGGTTGGGCAATTGACTGGCGAGCGCCTCGACTCGCTCCATCGCTCCGGCCTCGGCAGCTTCGGCCGCGGCAATCCGGTCTTTGAGGGCTGCCACTTCGGCCTTCAGCCCCTCAGCCTCGGCAAGCGCTCCGCGCGCCATTGCAGCGCCGATTGCTCTTGATGCGTCATTGCGTCTTGCAAGATCGGCCTGGAGCAGGGTCTGGATGGTGCGCAGCGCCTTGTCAGCCTCGATCACCGCATCCGATGCGCGGGCAATGCCGCGGCGGGCGAGCGCAGCGTCGAAGGCGGCTGGATCGGCGCGCAGCGCCTTCAGGTCATGCATGGCCGCGCCCTATGGCGCGGGACCTCCAAAAAGGCGAGGGGGCATTCCCTCTTGCTTGACGAACCAGGGAGCAAGGGCGGTTGCGACCTGCTCGGCAGTTGCCGGCAGCGGCCGGGGCATCTTGCCGACCGCACCCGATTCGAGTGCCCAGGCGAGCATGGCGTCCGCTTCGCAGACGTCGATGCCGCGGCGCCGCAGGGCCTGGCGGATACGCTGGCAGGCGGGCTTCCAGGCCGGCGGCACGGTCAGGGGCCGAAGGCGGTAGGGCTCAACTTCCGGCGCGTCACGCATGGCTGCTGCGGCAAGCTTTTGGGCGGCGCGGAACTCGACCCGCATGAGGCGCGCATAGGTCCGCTCGGCTGCAACCTCGAGCCCCAAGTCGGTCAGGAGACCGGCTGCGATGAGGGCATCGACCATCCCGCTCCGGAGCGCTGACGGTTTGATGGCAACGACATGTTCTGGCACCTCTTCGTTGGGGAGCACATCGGCAAGCCAGGCCGGGCTGAAAGGGAGAGTTGGCCAGTAGAATGGGGTGCCCTCGAAGTCCTGCATTTCAAGCCCCATGCTGCCGTTGGCGTAAGGAATGAGGCGAAGCCTTACGTCCATCATCCCACGCGGCAGCGGGACGGGCACAGCCGGCGTGACCTGCCCGCCGCCAGCGCCTGGCCGAAATCTTTGCGCAAACGGCCTCTTCACGAAGGCAAGTGACGGGCGAAGGAGCGCTGCTTTTGCGAGCTTTCGCAGTAACTCGCCGTCAGCCAGCCCGGCCCCAGTTGCTGCTACGCTTCATCGAGTGGCAGATCGGGCTGGGCAGCGGCTGCCTCTGGCGGCGGTTTGAGGCCAAGGTGGGCCCAGCCCGGTGGGTTCAGCACCCGGCCGCGCGCAGTCCGGCCGATGAGCCCGGACTGGAGCAGGAAAGGCTCGATCACATCCTCAAGCGTGTCGCGCGCTTCGGAAAGGCCGGCGGCAAGCGTGTCCACGCCAACCGGACCGCCGCGGTAGAGGTCGGCAAGCATCCAGAGATAGCGGCGGTCCTGGGCGTCGAGCCCGAGCCGGTCGACTTCAAGCCGAGTGAGGGCGGCATCGGCAAAGGCGGCGTCAATCGGCTCACTGCGACCGGCAGCGAAGTCGCGCACCCGGCGCAGGAGGCGCCCGGCGATTCGGGGGGTTCCCCGCGCGCGCCGGGCGATCTCGCGCGCGCCATCCTCGGCGAGCGCCATGCCAAGCAGCGCTGCCGCCCGCCTGACCACCAGGAACAGCTCCTCTTCTGAGTAGAAGACGAGGCGAACCGGGATACCGAAGCGATCCCGCAAGGGCTGGGAGACGAGGCCGGCGCGCGTGGTTGCGCCCACCAGCGTGAAGGGCGGAAGGTCGATCCGGATGGCGCGCGCCGAGGGCCCCTCGCCGATCATGATGTCGAGCGCGCGGTCCTCCATCGCCGGGTAGAGGATCTCCTCGACGCTTGGCGGCAAGCGGTGGATTTCGTCGATGAAAAGCACGTCGCGGGGTTCGAGATTGGTGAGGAGAGCCGCAAGATCGCCGGCACGAGCGATGACGGGCCCCGAGGTTGCGCGAAAGCCCACCCCCAGTTCGCGCGCGACAATCTGGGCGAGCGTCGTCTTGCCAAGCCCCGGCGGTCCGGCCAGCAGCAGGTGATCGAGCGCTTCGCCACGCCCGCGCGCAGCATCGATGAAGACGCGCAGATTGTCCCGCGCGGCGGCCTGGCCGACGAACTCGGAAAGCGTTCGGGGCCGCAGCGCCGAATCCGGGTCCGCGGGCTGCGGTGCGGCGGAGGTGAGGTCGCTCATCGCGCTGCCCGCTTCAGCGCCTCGCGGATGAGGGCAGCGGTCCCGGCATCCGCGCCGAGCGCGGCTTCGGCCGCAGCGACCGCGGCCGCCGCCTCGGTCCCGCGGAAGCCGAGGTTGGCAAGCGCCGAAAGCGCTTCGCCGACAGCTCCGGTCGCGGGCTGCAGGGCGGGCCCGGCATCCCCGCTGGTGGCGACCGGGCCGGCCGGTACTGCGCCCCTGAGCTCGGTCACGAGGCGTGCCGCCAGCTTCGCCCCCACCCCCGGTGCCCGCGCCAGCGCTGCCCTGTCCTCCATCGCGATCGCGCGGACAAGGTCAGCAGGGGCGAGGGTGGAGAGAATGGCAAGCGCAAGCCGCCCGCCCACGCCTTGCACGCTCGTCAGCTGGCGGAACCACGCGCGCTCGGCCTCATCGACAAAGCCGAAGAGCATGATCGCATCTTCCCGCACATGCGTCTCAATCAAAAGGCGCACTGCGGTATCTGGAGCAAGCCGGGCAAGAGTGCGGGCGGAGGCCTGCACCAGATAGCCAACTCCACCCACTTCGATGACGGCATGATCAGCGCCGAGCGCTGCAACCGTGCCAGCAAGCAGCGCGATCACGCAGCAAGACCCGGCCTGAGCGTGCCGGCGGCTGCGATGGCAACGGCAAGCGCGTCGGCCGCATCCGCCGCGACGGCGCCGGCGGCGGGCAGCAGCCGTTGCACCATGTAGGCCACCTGCGTCTTCTCGGCAGCACCAGTGCCGGTCAGCGCCTTCTTGACGAACCGGGCTGCCACTTCGTGCACGACAAGGCCAGCGAGCCCGGCGGCAAGCAGCGCCACGCCGCGCGCTTCGCCAAGCTTCAGCGTCGACTGCGGGTTGCGGTTCTGGAACACTTCTTCGATGGCAACTGCATCAGGCGCGTGCTGGGCGATCACGTCGGCAAGGCCGCAGTGGAGGGTGGCCAGCCGCTGCGGCAGCGGGTCGGTGGTCAGGGTTGCGAGCACGCCGTGCGCCACATGGCCCAGCCGCGCGCCTTCGACCAGGATCACGCCCCAGCCGGTTTGGGCGAGACCGGGGTCGAGCCCCAGCAGCCGGACCGGTCTGCCACCAGTCACGCCAGCGCGTCCGCCACATCGTCGGTCATGTCATGGTTGCCATAGACCGCCTGGACATCGTCGGACTCTTCAAGCGCGTCGATGAGCTTGATGAGCATCCTTGCGTCCTCGGCCGAGACTTCAACCAGGCTGTGCGGCCGCCAGGCAAGCTTTGCGCCTTCTGCCTCGCCCAGCCGAGCTTCGAGCGCCTTCGCCACTTCATGGAGCGCCTCGGGGGCAGTCCAGATCTCGTGGAAGGCCTCGTTCGACTCCACATCTGTTGCACCAGCCTCAAGCGCGGCCTCGAAGACAGCGTCTGCGCTTCCCGCCGAGGCGGGATAGGTGATGAGCCCCATGCGATCGAACTGGTGCGAGACCGCGCCAGTTGAACCGACATTGCCGCCGTTCTTGGCAAAGGCGGTGCGGACGTCGGTTGCCGTGCGGTTGCGGTTGTCGGTGAGCGCCTCGACGATGAGTGCAACACCTCCGGGCCCGAACCCCTCGTAGCGGATCTCTTCATAGACTTCGGCGTCATTGCCTTCAGCCTTCTTGAGCGCGCGCTCGATGTTCTCCTTGGGCATGGAGGCAGCCTTCGCTGTTGCGATCACAGCTCTGAGGCGCGGATTGAAGGCCGGGTCGCTGTTGCCGGTCTTGGCTGCTGTCATGATCTCGCGGGCGAGCTTCGAGAACAAGCGCGCACGCTTGGCATCCTGCGCGCCCTTGCGATACATGATGTTCTTGAACTTGGAATGACCTGCCATGGCACGGCTCTACCCGCGCCGTGCAACCTTGAAAAGGGAACCGCCGTGCGCGCCATTCTCGCTGCGTTCGCCCTCGCTGCCCTTCCGCTCAGGCCCGTCGTGGCCCACCATGGCTGGTCCTCCTACGATGCGACCCAAGTGCTCGAAGTGAAGGCCGTCCTGTCCGATCTCGAATGGGCCAACCCGCATGGCACCGCGAAGATCATGTGGCAGGGCGCGAAATGGGACGTGATCCTCGCCCCCACCGCCCGGATGGAGAACCGCGGCCTGACCCGGGACATGATCGGGCAAGGCCAGACCGTCACCCTCATCGGCTATCCGCGAAAGGACGGCACGAAGGAAATGCGGATCGAGCGGATCATCGTCGGCGGCAAGACCGTCGAGCTTCGCTGATCCGGCGCGTGGAGGCGCTCGCCGCCGCGCTCGAGACCGGGGCGCTCGGGGCGTGGGCGCGCGGCTCGGGCCTTGCCTATCCGGTCGCCAACACGCTCCACCTCTTCGGCCTCGTCCTCCTCGTGGGTGCCATCGGCCTCCTCGACCTCCGCCTGCTGGGCGCCTTCCGGGCGCTTCCGCTCGCCACCCTTTCGGCGGCGCTGACGCCGCTCGGGCTTGCCGGCCTTGCCGTCTGCGCGCTGACGGGTGCGGTGCTGTTCGCCGCCGACGCCCGCGCGCTCGTCACCAACCCCGCCTTCTTGTGGAAGGGCGGGCTGATCGCCATCGCGCTTGCGAACGCGCTCTTGTTCCGCGCGTGCTGGCGCGGAGGGGAGCCGAGAGTTCCGCTGAGAGCCATGGCGCTCGCCTCGCTCGTCCTGTGGCTCGCCGTTGCGACGCTCGGCCGCTTCATCGCCTACGTCTGACGAGCGGGAGCGCTTGCCCGGGCCAGAGCCACCGCCTAGGCTCGCGTCCGGGAAAGGGAGAACCGGCGCTGCACCAGCCGCTGCCACAGGACGCACCAACCGCTGCGCCGCGGGGCACCACGCCGCCGCCGGTTCCGCTTGCCACCCGCGTCGCCTTCGGCTTCGGGGCCGTGGCCAATGGCATCAAGGACAATGGGTTCAATTATTTCTTGCTGCTGTTCTACAGCCAAGTGGTCGGTCTTGACGCCCGCCTGGTTGGAGTGGCGATTTTTGTGGCGCTTTTGTGTGATGCGATCTCCGACCCGGTCGTCGGCACTTGGTCTGACAATACCAGGACTCGCTGGGGCCGCCGCCATCCGTTCATGTATGCCGCCGCCCTCCCGCTAGCCATCTCCTTCTGGTTTCTCTGGAACCCCCCGCTCGGCTGGAGCCAGACGGCCTTGTTCTGGTATCTCCTGCTGCTTGCAGTTACCATCCGCACCTTCATGACCTTCTTCGAAGTGCCGAGCTCGGCGCTGACTCCAGAGCTGACCCAGGATTATGACCAGCGCTCGGGGCTGATTGCGCTGCGTTACTATTTCGGCTGGACTGGCGGGAACTTCATGACCGTGCTGAGCTTTGGCGTCATCTTCCCGGCCTTTGCGACTGCGGCCATTGCCGACGGCCGCTTCAACCCGGAGGCCTATTCCGTATATGGCCTCATCGGCGCTCTCCTCATCTTCCTCTCCGTCATGGTCTGTGCAGCGGGCACCCATTCGCGCATCCCCCAGCTCATGCCGCCGCCGCCCTCGCGCCCCGGCGGGCTTGTGCGGATTATCCGCGAAGTCCGCGAGACGCTTGGCACCCGCTCCTTCGGTGCGCTCTTCATCGCCACCATCTTTGGTGCCATTGCAACTGGTCTTGCGGCCAGCCTCGCCTTCTATCTGAACATTTTCTTCTGGCGCTTCTCGAGCGAGCAGATTGCCATGCTCACCTTCGGTGTGTTCGTCTCGGCCATCTTGGGGGGCATTCTCGCCCCCGCGATCGGACGCCGCTTCGGCAAGCGCCGCGGCGCGATCCTTGCTGGCCTCGTCGCCTTCCTTGGCGCACCGCTCCCGATCGTGCTGCGCCTTCTTGGCATTCTGCCTTCTGCTGCCGAGGCCCCCTGGGTGTTCTGGGTGGTCGCCCTCGCCACCATCGTCGATGTCGGCCTCATCATCGCCTTCCAGATCCTTGCCACGGCAATGATGGCCGATCTCGTCGAGCAGGCCGAGCTTCGCACTGGCCGCCGCTCGGAAGGGACGTTCTTTGCTGCCATCAGCTTCATCCGGAAGGCGGTCACCGGCATCGGCGTGACGGCGGCCTCGCTGGTGCTCGGCGCAGCCGGGCTTGAGGCCGGGCTTGACCCAGGCCAAGTGCCGGAGTCCGTCTCGCTGCGGCTTGGGGCCGTCTATGTGCCGGTCATCTTGTCGCTCTGGATGACGATGATCGCCATCCTCTCGCTCTACCGGCTGGAGCGCGCCGATCATGAGGCCAATCTGGCAGCGCTTGCCGCACGAAGGCGCGCACCTTGACATTGCGCTCACAGCCGGGCTAGCGGATAGAGCTCGCCCGAAACCCGATTTCGAGCGTCTGAGGATGCACGCCGGTCCGCGAGGCTTCGCTCGCCGGCGCGCTTGGCATTTGATTTCCGGGCAGCCGGCCGGAAGGAAGCGTGGGACCACGATGTTCGAGAGCCTGGCCGATCGCCTGAACGCGGTGTTCGACAAGCTGCGCGGCCGAGGCGCGCTCACCGAGCTTGAGGTCCGCGGTGCCATGCGCGAAGTCCGCATCGCCCTTCTTGAGGCCGATGTCGCGCTGCCCGTCGTCAAAAGCTTCATCGACAAGGCGACGGAACGTGCCGTTGGTGCGGAAGTCTTGAAGTCCGTGACGCCGGGCCAGCAGGTCGTCAAGATTGTGCACGACATCCTGGTTGAGACGCTCGGCTCCGAGACGGCGGAGATGGCGGTCGATGTCGCGCCGCCGGCCGTCATCATGATGGTCGGGCTCCAGGGCTCGGGCAAGACGACGACGACGGCCAAGCTTGCAAAGCACCTGGCTGAAAAGCGCCGCAAGAAGGTGCTGATGGCCTCGCTCGACGTGAACCGGCCGGCAGCACAGCAACAGCTGGCGATCCTTGGTGAGCAGCTGCATATTGCAACACTTCCGATTATTGCTGGCCAGCAGCCAACGGACATTGCCAAACGCGCGCTGCAGGCGGCCAATCTGCAGGGCTATGACGTCCTCCTCCTCGACACTGCCGGCCGGCTCCATGTCGACGAAGCTCTCATGGCCGAAATGGAAGCTGTTGCTGCCTCTGCTGTCCCCGATGAGATCCTTCTCGTTGTCGATGCGCTGAGCGGCCAGGATGCCGTCAATGTCGCTGCAAGCTTCGCTGGGCGGGTGGCGCTCACAGGTGTCATCCTGACTCGCATGGATGGCGACGCCCGTGGTGGGGCGGCGCTCTCGATGCGTGCAGTGACAGGCAAGCCGATCAAGTTTGTCGGCACTGGCGAAAAGCTCGAGGCCCTTGAGCCCTTCCACCCCGAGCGCGCGGCGGGGCGCATCCTCGGCATGGGCGATGTCGTCAGCCTGGTTGAGCGTGCAGCCGAGACGATCGATGCCGAAGATGCCCGCAAGATGGCCGAAAAACTGGCCAAGGGCGGCTTTGACATGACCGACCTTCTCGCCCAGTTCCGCCAGATGAAAAAGCTGGGCGGCCTCGGCGTGCTCGCCTCCATGCTTCCCGGCCTCGGCAAGGCCCAGGCGGCGATGAAGCAGGCGGGAGTGAATGACGATACGCTTCGCCATCTCGAGGCCATCATCCTTTCGATGACCCCGAAGGAGCGGGCGCGGCCGGAGATCCTGAACGCCCGGCGCAAGATCCGGATCGCCAAGGGATCTGGCACCACGGTCCAGGAGGTGAACCGCCTCTTGAAGATGCACGCCGAGATGGCAGGTGCGATGAAGCGCCTCAAGAAAATGGGCGGGATGAAGGCGCTTGCTGCCATGTTCGGCACGGACCCCACAGCTTTGCGCACGCCCGGCCTTCTGCCACCCGGCACGGGGATGCCCCCTGGCCTTCCTGGCAATTTCCGTTTCAAGAAGTAGGAGATACTCCATGGCCCTTTCCATCCGGCTTGCCCGCGGCGGCGCCAAGAAGCGCCCCGTCTACCGGATTGTCGTTGCCGACAGCCGATCCCCCCGTGACGGCCGCTTCATCGAGAAGCTCGGCACCTACAATCCGCTGCTTCCCAAGGACTCTGAGCAGCGCGTGACACTTGATGCCGAGCGCGCGCGGGTGTGGCTTGCCAAAGGCGCGCAGCCGACCGACCGAGTGGCCCGCTTCCTCGATGCTGCTGGCGTTCGCCCGCGTGCTCCACGCGTGAACCCCAAGAAGGGCGAGCCTGGCGAGAAGGCCAGGGAGCGTGCGGAAGCCCGCGCTGCCAAAGCCGCGGAAGCCGCAGCAGAGGAAGCCCCGGCCGACGCGGCTCCGGCTGAGGGTGGCGACGCCTGACCCTCCCGTCGCGCTGGCGGCAATCGCCGGCGCCCACGGCATCAGGGGCGAGGTGCGGCTGAAGCTGTTTGCAGAAAGCCTCGAAAGCCTTGCTGCGCACGCGCGCTTTGAGGCCGGTGCCCGTGTGCTGACGCTGGTTTCTCTTCGCGACGGACCCAAGGGACCGATCGCGCGCTTTGCCGAAATTGCCGACCGCACGGGAGCCGAAGCGCTGCGCGGGCTCGAACTCAGCGTCCGACGTTCGGCGCTGCCGCCGCTTGCCGAGGGCGAGATCTACTGGGTCGATCTCATCGGCCGCGCGATCCTCGCACCCGATGGCCGCGCGCTCGGTCGGGTGGTCGACATCGCCAACTATGGCGCCTCCGATGTTCTTGAGATCGAACGCCCCGACGGCCGCCGCGTGCTGGTGCCCCTGACGCCCGACGCGGTGCCCGAGATCGCCGACCCGCTCGTCATCGACCCGATCTGGTTGGACTGGGTATAGCCGCGATGAATATACATTGGCTATGACCAGCGTCCGCCACACCCGCGTCTTCAAGTCTGGCAACAGCAAGGCGGTGCGCCTGCCTGCCGACTGGCCGGTTTCTCGCCGAGACGCGCCTTGGTGGCCGGTTGCGGGCCGACTGGCTGATCGCCGCCCACGCCATGTCCCTGGAGATGGAGCTGGTGACCTTTGACGCCAGCTTCAAGGGGCTGCACCCCGACCTCCAAGTCTATCAGCTCAACGAGATCTAGGATTGGGAGCGCCGGCCATGACCTGGCACGCCGCCGTCATCACCCTCTACCCGCAGATGTTCCCGGGGCCGCTTGGTCTGAGCCTTGCCGGCCGGGCGCTTGCCGAGGGCAGCTGGGCGCTCGAGACCTTGCAGCTTCGCGATTTCGCAACCGACCGCCACCGGTCCGTCGATGACACGCCGGCGGGCGGTGGGCCGGGCATGGTGCTCAAGGTCGACGTGATGGCCCGCGCCGTCGATGCCGCGCGCGGCCGCTGTCCTGGCCTCCCGGTCCTCGCCCCGACGCCCCGCGCTCCCCGCCTCACCCAGCGCCGTATCCGCGAGCTCGCTGGCGGGCCTGGCGTCATCCTGCTGTGTGGCCGC
>NZ_JBRCLD010000032.1:0-65571 GCF_053487655.1 Thermaurantiacus sp.
TGCATCGCTGCCATCCGTGACAGTGGAGTGAGGGGTCTGACGATTGTCTCCAACAACGCTGGCGTGGACGGGTTCGGCCTCGGCCTGCTGCTCGAGACGCGGCAAATCGCCAAGATGATCTCTTCCTACGTGGGCGAAAACAAGGAGTTTGAGCGCCAGTATCTGGCTGGTGAGCTTGAAATCGAGTTCGTGCCCCAGGGGACGCTTGCGGAGCGGATACGAGCAGGTGGTGCTGGCATCCCCGGCTTCTACACAAAGACCGGTGTTGGCACGCTCGTCGCGCGTGGCAAGGAGCACAAGGAGTTCGACGGTGAGACCTATATTCTCGAGCGCGGCATCCGGGCGGATCTTGCCATTGTGAAGGCGTGGAAGGCGGACCCCTATGGCAATCTCATCTTCCGCAAGACAGCACGAAACTTCAATCCGGTGGCAGCGACCGCAGGGCGCGTGACGGTCGCCGAAGTGGAGGAGATCGTCGAACCCGGCGCGCTTGACCCCGACTGCATCCACACCCCGTCTGTCTATGTCCAGCGGCTGTTTGCCGGCCGCCATGAGAAGCGGATCGAGCAGCGCACAGTGCGGGCGCGCACGGCGGCATGAGGGGCATAGCACTCGGCCTTCTGCTGCTTGGCGGCTGCGCAACGGCACCGGCAGCAGGGGTGGCGCCGGCCGTCTCGCCAGCCCTGCAGGCCACCACCTGGACCTACGGATCGGCGGAAGCGGCCGTGCTTGCTGAAGCAAGCTTCCGGGCACTCCTTGACAAGGCCGAGTCGCAGCTTGGCAACTTCTATTTTGGCGCCCAGTTCGAGAGCGCCATTGTGCAGGCGATCGAAGGTGACAAGGTGCGGATGCGGGTATGCGATCGCACGTTCATGAAGCCGGCCGTGGTGTTCGACATTGACGAGACCTTGGTGTGGAACATGGGCGCGCAGGCCGACCAGGTCGCGCGCAACACGGGCTTCGATGCTGCGCGCTGGGCGCTCTGGGAACAGCAGGGCGGCGAGCTTGTTGTTGCCGTGCCGGGGGCCGTTGCTGCAGTCGCGCAGCTAAGGAAGCTCGGGATTACGCCTGTCTTCAATTCCAACCGCTCGGCTGCCTCGGCGACAGCGACGGCGCGGGCGCTCGCCCGGCTCGGCTTTGGCGAGGCCATCCATGGCGAGACGCTCTGGCTCTTGGGGGACGTCGATGGCAGCAGCAGGAAGCACGGCCGGCGGGAGGTGATTGCGTCCCGCTTCTGCGTGCTCGCCCAGGTGGGAGACCAGGTGGGCGACTTCGTCGACCGGATCGATTTTGCAGCGGATGGGAGCAAGAATCCGCCTCACGAGCGCAGGCGGCTTGCACAGACGCTGTTTTCGCCGCTGTGGGGTGAGCGCTGGTTCCTCATCCCAAACCCCATGTACGGCCGCTGGAACGAGCCGCCGCTTGCACTTGATGATGTCGTGCCGCCGGCCGCACGCTGGACCCCGAAGGAGTAGCTGATGGCCCACAACCCCAGGGGCTGGACTCGCGACGAGATGGCCGCGCGCGCAGCCCGCGAACTCAAGGACGGCTTCTATGTCAATCTCGGGATCGGGATGCCGACTTTGGTTGCAAACCATGTGCCCGAAGGCATTGACATCACGCTCCAGTCGGAGAACGGGATGCTCGGCATGGGTCCCTTCCCTTTCGAAGGGGAAGAGGACCCCGACCTCATCAATGCCGGCAAGCAGACAGTCACTGAGCTGCGGCGCACCAGCTACTTCAGCTCCGCTGAGAGTTTCGCGATGATCCGCGGTGGCCACATGGACCTCTCGATCCTGGGAGCCATGGAAGTGGCAGAGAATGGCGACCTCGCCAACTGGATGGTGCCGGGCAAGATGGTCAAGGGCATGGGCGGAGCCATGGACTTGGTCGCTGGCACGCCGCGCATCGTCGTCATGATGGAGCATCTCGACAAGGCGGGGCGGCCGAAGTTCGTGGCTGAATGCACACTGCCACTGACGGGACGGAACTGTGTCGACGTGCTCATCACCGATCTGGCCGTCTTCGAGCGACCCGACCGCCGGGGAAGCCCCTTCCGCCTGATCGAACTGGCACCCGGCGTGAGCGCCGAGGAGGTGCGGGCAAGGACTGGTGCCCACTATCTCGGCTGAGCCGGCAGCACCAAGGTCAGCTAGCCCTGGCCGAGCAGGTTCTGGGTGACCATGCAGTAGAGCATCGGCAGCGACAGGAAGGTGTTGGTGCGGCTGAAGATCATCGCCGTCGTCGCGGCCTTCGCCTTGGTGTCGGCATCGGCTTCGACGATGCCAAGCGCCTTCTTCTGATTGGGCCAGATCACAAACCAGACGTTGAAGGCCATGATGAGCGCAAGCCACATGCCAAGACCAATCAGCCGGTAGGGAGACTGGAGGGTGAGCGCTTCGACAAGATAGCCCGAAAGATAGGCGACGATCAGGCCGGTTAGCACCGTGACCGCTGCCGCCCAGCGGAACCAGAACAGCGCCTCGGGCGCGATATATTTGGAGACTGCCGGCTTCAGCTCGGCAGGGACCTTGGGCATCGTCGGGATCTGGACGAAATTGAAATAGTAGAGGAGCCCGATCCACATGATGCCAACCAGGACATGGAGGTAGCGGAAGAAGGCATTGACCCAGGTGGCGTCCGCCCCGCTTGAGAGATGGAAGCCAAACATCACGACCAGCAGCAGGGCAGTCCCGATGCCGACCGCGTTCCACAGATTGCCGAGAAGCTTCGCCATGCCCTTTCTCCTTGCCCCATGCGACCCCGCGTGCGCGCGGAAAGCGGACCCCCTTAATCCCCTTTTCCTTCGCCTTGCAATCGCTGGCGACCCTCGCGAAAGCCGCTCGGGCGATGCGAAGCCGTCCCTTCCTGCTCTATATGGTCGGAATCGCCTTCTTCTGCGCGATGGACGCAATCATGAAGGCGCTTGTTTCGACCAACCCGGCAGTGGTTGCGACCTTCTGGCGCTATGTGGCAGCCCTCGTCTTCATCCTGCCCTTCTGGTGGCGGGAGGGGCGGCCGCGCTTGCGCTGCGACATGGCCGCTCCCCATCTGCTGCGCGGGGCGTTGATTGCGACTGCTGCATTCCTGTTCTTCTGGTCGCTTTCGGTGCTGCCGCTCGCTGAGGCCGTCACCTTCGCTTTTGTGGCGCCGCTCCTGATTCCCCCCCTTGCGGCACTCTTCCTGGGCGAGCGGATGGACGCAAAGAGCCTTGCTGCCATCCTCCTCGGCTTTGTTGGCGTGCTGGTTGCTGTCGGCACCGACCCGACCGCGATAGCGCACGCACGCCTGCTTGGCGTTGTCGCTGTTCTCGGCTCGGCTGCCGCCTATGCTGGCTCGATCATCTTGATGCGAGCCCGAGCTGCCGTCGACGGCCCCTCGGTCGTGAGCCTCCTTGGCGCCATCGTGCCGGCCATCTTCCTCCTTCCTTTCGTCCTCTTGCTGCCCGAGGGGCGGGTGCCGCCCCCGTCAGACTGGCCGCTTTTGGCTGGCGCAGGGCTTACAGGGGCACTTGCGCTGCAGTTCATCGCCCGCGCCTACGCCAGGGCCGAAGCGCAGCAGCTGGCGCCGTTCGAATACACGGCCCTCTTCTGGGCTGCCCTGTTCGGCTGGCTCTTCTTCGCCGAGCCGCTCTCCTCACGCACGCTCGCAGGCGCGAGCCTCATCATCGCCGCCTGCCTGTGGCAGGCGCGGCGCGCTCAGCTTCCGGCGCCGTCGAGTCCGGCTTCCTAAGCGTCGAAGGTGCCGCGGGCAGCCAGTCGGTCGAGCCAGCCTGGGATCCAGTCGAGGTCCGCAGGCAAGGAGACGCCAGCGGCCGGGGCGAAACGAAGGAAGGCCCCAAGCGGAATGTCGGCAAGGCTGAAGCGGTCGCCGCACACGAACCGGCGGCCGGCGAGAAGCGCGTCGAAGAAGCGCAGCCGCTCGGCCCAGTGCGCCATCATCTCTTGGCCTGCGGCTTCAGAGAGGAGCGGCATCCGGGGTGCGAAGAAGCTGCGGGCCAGAGTTGCACGGAAGCCCAGCATAAAGGGTTCAAGAAGCGCGAGGTCGAAGCGGCGCACCCACATCCGTGTCTCGGCCCGCTCGACGGCGTTGGTGCCAATGAGGGCCGGCTGTGGGTGCAGATCTTCAAGGAGTTCGCAGATCGCCGTGACTTCGGTGACGACCGTGCCATCGTCGAGCTGGAGTGCCGGCATCTGGCCTAGGGGGTTGATGGCGCGAAAGGCTTCGCTGCGGTTCTCGCCGGCCATGATGTCGACAGGAACGCGCGCAAGCGCAATGCCCTTCTCGGCTGCGAAGGTGCGCACCACCTGCGGGTTGGGGCCAAGGCTGTCATAGAAGCGCATTCTCACGCCTCCCTTGCCGGCTGGGGCGTCCAACTTCTAGCAGCGCAGCCGTGGACCCTGCCACCTCTCTTCCCCGCCAGCATTTTGGCCTCGTCTTCATGGCGCTCTTGGTGACGGCGGCAGGGAACACGGCGCTCCAGTCGGTGCTGCCAGTCATCGGCCGGGCGCTTGCCATCCCCGACCTCGGGATCGCCTTCGTCTTCTCGCTGTCGGCGCTCATCTGGACCTTCTCGGCACCCTACTGGGCGCTCCAGTCGGACCAGCGCGGCCGGCGGCTGCTCATCGAAGTGGGTCTGGCCGGGTTCGGGATTTCGATGCTCTTGTGCGCGATCATCATCCTCTCCGGGCTGCGCGGGCTCATTGCACCGTTTCTGACCTTCGGCCTGTTCACGCTCGCGCGCGCACTGTTCGGGGTGTTCGGCTCGGCTGCCAACCCGGCCGCACAAGCCTTTGTCGCCAGCCGCACGACAGCTGCTGAGCGGACGAGTGCGCTTGCGCTCCTCTCTTCGGCCTTCGGGCTCGGCACCATCCTGGGGCCAGCCGTTGCCCCCCTCTTCATCCTGCCGGGAGTCGACTTGTCGGGGCCGATGTTTGCCTTCGCTGCGATTGCTGCAATGGTCATGCTTCTCGTGCGGCTGGGTCTTCCCGACGATGATCCCACGCATGCGCAAGCGCGAAGCGGGCGGGGCGCTGCAGTCTCGATCGCAAGTGTCGGCGGAGCGCCGGGCGCTGCGCATGTGATTGCCGCCGAGGCTGCAAGCGAATCGGGCGAGCGGCGGCGAGTCTCGGTCTTCGATCCACGCGTGCGCGCCTTCATGATCTATGGCCTGGCAATCGGTTCGCTCCAGGCGGCAACCGGGCAGGCACTCGGCTTCTTGATCATCGACCGGATCGCTGGCAGCGGTGGCGCCGAGGCTGCGAAGCTCATCGGTCTTACCTTCATGGCCGGCGCTGCAGCGACGCTTCTTGTGCAGTGGGGGCTCATCCGCCTGTTCGCCATGACTCCTGCGCAACTGATGCGCACAGGAGCATTGGCAGCTGGGATCGGGACTGCAGGGATCGCGCTCGCGCCCGATTTCCACGCCCTCGTGCTTGCATTCGCGCTGCAGTCAGCGGGCTTTGGCATGGCCCGGCCCGGCTTCACAGCTGGCGCCTCGCTTGCCGTCAACCGGGCCGACCAGGGGGCAGTGGCTGGCGCCGTCACGTCCGTCAACGGCGCCTGCTTTGTCGCGGCCCCCGCGATCGGAATCGGCCTCTATGAGCTGCTGCCTGCCCTTCCCTACTGGCTTGGAGCAGCCGGATGCTTTGCAAGCGCTGCCTATGCCTTGCTCAACCGGCAGCTCTACGACAGCCGCCCGCGCTGACTTTTGCGCGGCCTGACAGGCGCACTGTTCGATGCCAAGCGCAGCCCACCCGCTCAGGGCCTGGCGCAGACCACACATTCAGGGTCCTTGGGCACGCGCACCGCGCGGCTGGCAAGCGTTCGCCCATCAAACAGAAGGAGTTGGCCAGGCGGGCGGGTGGCAAAGCCGGTCAGATGGCGCAGCGCCTCAAGCGCCTGGAGGCTCCCCATCACGCCAGCAAGCGCACCGAGGACACCTTGCTCGGCGCAAGTCTCCCCCGGCCGGTCCTCGGCAGCGCCGGCAAAGCAGGCCCAGCAGGGCGAGTCGGGCAAGTGGCCGGCGAACAGGCCGAGCTGGCCATCGAACGGGCCCAAGGCGGCGGCAATGAGCGGTATCCCGAGCCTGACGCAGGCGGCGTTGACGGCTGCGCGCGTGGCGAAGCTGTCGGTGCCATCGAGGACGAGCTGGTGGCCGGCGAGCAGCGCCCGGGCATTGCCGGAGGTCAGGCGGACCGGCTGCGCGCAAAGCGCGACATGGGGGTTCAGGGCAGCGAGGCGCTCGCCCGCCACCTCGACCTTGCGTCGGCCGATGTCGGCGGTCGTGTAAAGCGTCTGGCGCTGGAGGTTGGAAAGCGCGACCACATCATCGTCGATCAAGGTCAGGCGCCCGATCCCGGCAGCGGCAAGATAGGGAAGCGCCGCCGAGCCGAGCCCGCCAGCGCCCACCATGGCAACCGACGCAGCCTTGAGCCGGGCCTGGCCAGCACCGCCGACATCGGGGAGGATGATGTGGCGGGCATAGCGTTCGAGCTCGGAGTCGGAGAAGCTCATTCCCGGCCGGTCGAGCCGAAGCCGCCGCTGCCGCGCGCTGTTGGCTCCAGTTCGTCCACTTCCGCAATGGCCGCCTGCACCACGGGGGCAAGCACCAGCTGGGCCACACGCATGCCAGGCCGGATGGCAACCGGTTCTGACCCGAGATTGGCGAGAATGATCTTCACTTCGCCGCGATAGTCGCTGTCGATGGTCCCCGGTGCATTGAGGACTGCAATCCCATCACGCAAGGCCAAGCCGGAGCGGGCGCGGACTTGAAGCTCATGGCCCTCTGGCACGGCGACCATGAGGCCAGTGGCCACTGCGGCGCGGGCACCGGGGGCAAGCGTCAGCGCTTCGGCAGCGCAGACATCCATGCCAGCTGCGCCTTCGGTCTGGTAGGCGGGCAGCGGCAGGCCCGAACCATGCGGAAGGCGCGCAATTCTCAGGGTTGGCCGGCTCATGGGCGTGCAAACCAGCGCGCGAAGCGGTCCGCAAGCATGGCAGCCACCTCCTCCTTGCTTGCCTCGGGCAGGCTTTCAACACCGTCAGCGGTGACAAGATGGACGGTGTTGCGCGCGCCTCCCATCACATCGCCAGAGACATCGTTGGCAACGATCATGTCACAGCCCTTGCCGGCCAGCTTGGCCTGTGCATGCGTGAGCACATCATGGGTCTCAGCAGCGAAGCCGACGACTCGGGCCGGGCGATGCGGCCCTGGTGCTGCGAGGCGCGCAAGGATGTCGGGATTCTCGACGAGCGCGAGCGTTGGTGCACCCTCCCCCTTCTTGCGCTTGGCCGGCGCCGGATCGACGCGCCAGTCCGCAACTGCGGCGACGAGGACGGCAAGGTCGGCGGGGAGTGCAGCCATGACGGCCGCCTCCATCTCGCGCGCGGTCTCGACATCGACTCGCCGGACACCTGCAGGCGTCGCTAGCGCAACAGGCCCGGCGACCAAGGTCACACGCGCGCCGCGGCTGGCCAGGGCATCGGCAATGGCGAAGCCCTGGCGACCTGAGGAGCGGTTGGCAAGGTAGCGCACGGGGTCGATGGGCTCATGGGTCGGGCCGGCAGTCACGAGCGCATGCCGGCCAGCGAGCGGGCCCTGAGGCGCAAGCCGGGCTTGGATGGCCGAGAGCAACTGGGCCGGTTCGGGGAGGCGGCCCGGCCCGTGCTCGCCGCACGCCATGGCGCCCACCTCCGGCGCGATCACATGAACGCCCCGGGCGCTGAGCGTGGCCACATTGGCTTGTGTTGCCGGATGCTCCCACATGCGCACGTTCATGGCAGGTGCGACCATGACGTGCTTGTCTGTGGCAAGAAGCAGGGTGGAGGCGAGATCGTCGGCAAGGCCGGCGGCCATTTTGGCAAGGAGGTCGGCCGTTGCCGGGCACACAAGCAGCAGATCGGCCTCGCGCGAAAGCCGGATATGGCCCATCTCGGCCTCGTCCTTGAGGTCAAAGAGGTCCGTATAGGCGCGCTGCTCGGCGAGTGCAGCAGCAGCCATCGGGGTGACAAACTGCTGCGCAGCCCGCGTGAGCACGGGGGTCACGCAGCCGCCAGCACTGCGGACGAGACGGATGAGCTCGAGGGCCTTGTAGGCAGCGATGCCGCCACCGATGATGAGGAGAAGGCGCTTGCCAGCAAGCATGGCCGGTGCCTAGCGGCCGCGCGTGCGGCTGCCAATCACCCCAAGAGCGCCATCGCAGCAGCCCCGAGGGCAGCGCCGGCCACAAGCCAGGGCCAGCGTGCCGGCCGGGGCGGCGGCAGCGGGGGCAAGGGAATGGCCGGCGGGGCGGCGCCATCGGGCGGCAGCAGCGCAAGCGCGCGCCGGGCAGCAGCGGGAAGCCCGCGCAAAAGCCCGGCGCCACCGAGCAGCCGGTCAGCAAGCCGCGCTTCGGGGCCGAGTTCGTCGCGGATCCAGCGTTTCACATAAGGCGAGGCGGCATCCCACATGTTGATATTGGGGTCGAGAGCGCTTGCCACCCCCTCCACCATCACCATGGTCTTCTGCAGCAGCAGGAGGTGAGGCTGCGTTTCCATGTCAAAGCTTCGCGTGATGGCGAACAGGCCATCGAGCAGGCCGCCGACCGAGATTTCGGAGGTGGCGCGGCCCCGGATGGGCTCGCCGACAGCGCGCAGCGCCGTCGCAAACGCACCGCGATCATGGTAGGGGGGCACATAGCCAGCTTCGAAATGAATATCGGCAACGCGCTGGTAGTTGCCAGTGATGAGGCCGTAGAGGATTTCGGCGAGATAGACGCGCGCCCGGCGGTCGAGCCGGCCCATGATCCCGAAATCGAGGAAAGCGATGCGGCCGTCCGGGCAGAGCAGCAGATTGCCCTGGTGCAAGTCGGCGTGGAAGAAGCCGCGGCCGATCGCCTGGGCGAGAAAGGCGCGCACCACCGTGCGGGCAAGCGCCGGCCGGTCGGCGCCGCTCGCCGCAACCGCAGCGAGGTCGGTCAGCTTGATGCCATCGACCCACTCGAGCGCAAGGACCCGGCGGCTGGTATAGTCCCAGCGGACGGCAGGAACTCTTACCCCCGGCTCGGCGCGCACGGCATCCGCAAGCTCCGAGGCATTGCCAGCCTCGCGGCGAAGATCGAGTTCGGCAAGCGTCCACTGGCGGAAGGTCGCGATCACCTGGCGAGGCCGCAGCCGCGCAAACTCGCCACCGAGCGCTTCGAGCCGGTCTGCGGCCCAGGCATAGGTTGAGAGAGCCGAGGCGAAACGCTCCTCGATCCCCGGCCGCAACACCTTCAAGGCGAGGACTTCGCCCCTGTGGGTGACAGCGCGATGGACTTGGGCAACGGAGGCAGCACCCGCTGGCAGGGGCGCCACTTCGGCAAAATGGGCCCGCCAGCCGCCGGGAAGGGCGCGGTCGAGCGCTTCTGCAATCGCGCTCCAGGGCGCAGGCTCCAAATCATCTTGGAGCCGCCGCAAGTCGTTGGCTGCATCCGCCCCGATGAGATCCGGGCGGGTGGCAAGCGCCTGGCCGAGCTTGACGGCTGCCGGGCCGCAGGCGCGCAAGCCCCCGGCGAAATCGGGGGTTTTCGGTGCAAACGCGCCGAAGCGGAGCAGCCGGGCGAGAAGGGCCAAGCCGCCAGGCACATCGGGGTGGCGCTCGAACGGGCGGAGCGCGCCATGCCGTGCCAGCCGGCGCGCGTCAGCAAGAAGGCGCAGCGCATGGCTGGAGGCGACGCGCAATCAGATCTTCCAGCCGCGGTGGATGGCGACCGCACCGCCAAGAATGGGGGTGACAACCACCCGCTTGAAGCCGGCAGCCTCGATCATGGTGCGGAAACTGGCCATGTCGGGAAACCGGCGGATCGACTCGACAAGATAGCGATAGGAATCGCGGTCGCGAGCAACCATGGCTCCGAGCCGCGGCACCACCTCCATGGCGTAAAGGTCATAGAGGCTGGCAAAGCCGGGCCATTCGGTCGTTGAAAATTCAAGGCAGAAGAAGCGGCCACCCCATTGGAGCACGCGATGTGCTTGAGCGAGTGCGCGCTCGATGTGCGTCACGTTGCGGATCCCGAAAGCGATGGTGACAGCAGCAAAGGCGGCATCGGCAAAAGGCAGCGCTTCGGCATTGGCTTCAACGAATTCAAGGTCGGTGAGCCCCCGTCGGCGCGCCCGCGCCTGGCCCACCTTGAGCATGTCCGGGTTGATGTCTGCAACCGTCACTCGGGCGCCTTTACGGGCAAGACGGAAGGCGATGTCGCCAGTGCCACCGGCAAGATCAAGGATGGGCTCGCCCGGGCGCGGCCGGACCAGGCGCACAAACCGGTCCTTCCAGGCGCGGTGCATTCCCGCCGACATGAGGTCATTCATGAGGTCGTAGCGCTGGGCAACCCGTGTGAAGACCTGGCCGACACGGGCTGTCTTCTCCTCGGGCGTGACATCGGCAAAGCCGAAGCTCACGGTTGCAGGCACGGGCGTTTGCTCGGTCATGCCCGCCCCTTGCCCGAGTGCTGCGCTGCTGTCACGGCGGCGCAATGCCCGAGCTGCCCGAAGTCGAGACTGTGGTCCGCGGCCTGCGCCCCCTTCTTCTTGGACAACGGATCGACCGGGTCTTGGTGCGACGCTACGACCTGCGCTGGCCCGTTCCCGCCGACCTTGCCGAGCGCTTGCGCGGTGCGCGTGTCACCACGCTCGGCCGGCGAGCCAAATTCGGCCTGGTTGCAACCGACCGGGGCGATACGCTCGTCTTCCATCTCGGCATGTCGGGCCGGTTCCGGCTCGACCCCGACCAGCCCATGGCCCATGATCATGTGGTGATCGAGACAGGCGGGCACCAGCTCGCCTTCTTCGACCCGCGCCGGTTCGGCTCGCTTCACCTGGTCGCAAGCGACTCCCTTCAGTCCCTGCCGCTCCTGGCAGGGCTGGGGCCGGAACCGCTCGACGACGCGTTCGACGGCCAAAGCCTCGCGCGCGCGGCAGCCGGGAGACGCACGCCGATCAAGTCGCTTCTGCTCGACCAGCGCGTCGTGGCCGGCCTTGGCAACATCTATGCAAGCGAAGCGCTGTTCCGCGCCCGCATTGCACCCGCCCGCAAAGCTGGACGGATCGCCCAGGCGCGCCTCGAGCGGCTTGCAGACGCCGTGAAGGCCGTGCTGGCAGAAGCGATTGCCGCAGGCGGCTCGTCGCTGCGGGACCATGTGACGGTCTCCGGTGAACTCGGCACGTTCCAGCACTGTTTCCAAGTCTATGGCCGCCACGGCAAGGCCTGTCCGAGCTGCGGAGGACGGATTGTCCGGCTCGTCCTCGCAGGCCGCTCCACCTATGCCTGCCGGCGCTGCCAGCGCTGAGGTCCGCCTTGACCGTGCGCCGCAGCGTCGCTATGCGCCCGCCCTCGCCCGGGTCGGCAAGGCTGGCCCGGCTGTCGTTCGGAGTGACCGGAGCCCATGGCGAATACCCCCTCGGCCGAGAAGCGCATCCGCCGCAACGCGCGGCGCGCGGCCGTGAACAAGGCCCGCAAGTCGCGGATCCGCACCTTTGTGAAGAAGGTCGAATCGGCAATTGCATCGGGAGCCCGTGCGGATGCCCTCAAGGCCCTCGCTGCTGCCCAGCCGGAGCTGATGCGTGGAGTGTCGAAAGGCGTGCTGCACAAGAACACGGCGGCACGCAAGATTTCCCGCCTTACCAAGCGAATCGCAGCCCTGCCCGACGCCTGAGACGAGGGCCAGGCAACGCTTGCGACATGCGTCTTGCACGCGCGCAAGACGCACTTCTCTCTGTCATCAATGCTTCACCAATTCGTCATCTTGTCGTTGCTGTCGCAGGGACTCGTTTCATTCGTATAATCAGAGAGTTGTCGCCGAATCCTGAAAGGTTGGCGCTATTTCCGATTCGCACGCTTGCAATCTTGCTGTCATATCTTCTTCGCGCCAAATCAGCGACTTAGAAAATAATCACGATTCTGTAATGGGTTGAGCTGTCAACCAATTTATTTGCAGTTCCGTGAATTTCTGGCCCTTGCCGGGGCACTCCGGAGTTTGGTTTAGTGATGTTTGCCGAGTCCATGGAGCTGAGTCCGAGAGGGTGAGGTTCCGCCAAATGGGGTCGGTTTCTAGATGCAGGGCAAACTGGGGGGCGGGTCGGATCGTGGGCACCCGTTCCGGGCAAGGGCGCGCCGAAGCCTTTCGGCGGCAAGGGCTGCTCTTGTCCGTCGCTCTCCCGGGCGCCGGGTTGGGAGGCAAGGGCAGTATGCGTGGGGACTGGAGCGGTGGAACGGGCGGGGCGGACGCGCTCGTGTCGGCAGTCAGCAAGAGGCGCGCAGAAGCTCGGCCTCCAGACCCCGGAGGTGCTGCGACCGTGGCCTGACCGGGCCAATTCGTCCGTGGCCGAGCTGGCCACTGCCTTATCCTTTTGCAGCCGGAGTTCCGTGGCCAATGCCGCAACAAGGGTTCCCTCTTCCCCACTCCAGCCAGAGGGCATCGCCGATGTCCTCGGCCAAGGATGGTCTCTTGGCTGAATTTGCAGCGGCCAAGCAGACGTTGCGGCACACCCTGGGTGCCGAGACCTTTGCGAGCTGGCTGGAGCCGCTGGCCTTGCGCCGGATCGATGGCGATTGTGCCGTGCTCGAGCTTCCGTCGCGCTTCATGGCCGACTGGGTGAAAACCCACTTCGGCCAATCGATCGCAGCGGCGTTGTCGGCGCGGATTGCAGGCATTGCCTCTGTCCGAATCGAGGCGGGCAGCACGTCTCCCCCAGGCGGGCAGCCGTCGCTTGCTGCCGATGCGGAGTCGGGTGCCCGCGCGGGTGCGATCAGAAATAGTGCCAGCAGTGACGATCCGATCGGCCTGCCGGCCTTCGAGCCGCGCTATTCCTTCGACCAGTTCATAACCGGCAAAGCCAATGAGCTTGCCTTCAACGCTGCCCAGACGCTCGCCAATGCAGTCGGTCAGGGACAGTCGGCCGGGTTCAACCCGCTCTTCCTCCATGGGCCGACTGGCCTTGGCAAGACTCATCTCATGCACGCCATTGGCCAGAGCGTGCTGGCAAGGCTTCCTCAGGCGCGCGTCGTCTATCTATCGGCCGAGCGGTTCATGGTCGAGTTTCTGGCAGCACTGCGGGAGCGGGAGACGATCCGCTTCAAGCAGCGGCTGCGCTCGGCTGACCTCCTCATGATCGACGATGTCCAGTTCATTGCCGGCAAGGACTCAACCCAGGAGGAATTCTTCCACACCATGAACGAGATCATCGGTGCTGGCCGGTGGCTCGTGATCTCGGCCGACCGCAGCCCGCAGAATCTCGAAGGCATCGAAAGCCGGATCCAGTCGCGCTTGGCCTGGGGCCTCGTTGCAGACATCAACCCGGCCGACTATGAGCTTCGGCTCAACATCCTCAAGGCCAAGGTGGCAGCGATTCCGGGCGCCTCCGTGCCCGAGGATGTCATCGAGTTCCTTGCCCGGAGGATCATCGCCAATGTCCGCGAGCTCGAAGGTGCACTCAACCGGGTGCTCGCCTATGCCAACCTGACGGGCCGCGCGGTCGATGTGGACTTCGCCCGCGAAGTGCTCGCCGACCTGCTTCGTGCCCACAGCAAGAAACTGACGATCGATGATATCCAGCGCCGGGTGGCTGAGCATTATCGGCTGAAACTCCATGATCTGGTGTCGCCGCGGCGGGCGCGCGAGGTAGCACGCCCGCGGCAGGTCGCCATGTATTTGGCCAAGCAGCTCACGCTGCGCTCCCTTCCCGAGATCGGCAGGCGCTTTGGTGGGCGCGACCACACGACAGTCATGCACGCCGTCAAGCGGATCGAGGAGCTGCGCGCCCAGGATCATGAGCTCGACCGCGACATCCAGCATCTGCGCCGGATCCTCGACTCCTAAGGCGCTGGCCGGCGCTCAGGGCTTCAGTTCGCGCGCCAGGGCCTTGTCAGTCTTCTCGCCATAGGGCGGCCGGAAGCCGGCCAGACCGGCCACATCAAGCTTGGGCTGATGATAGACGGACTTGGCATGGCTGAAGGTCTTGAAGCCATCGAAGCCATGGTAGTTGCCCATGCCCGAAGGGCCGATGCCGCCGAACGGCAGGTCTTCGGCTGCGACATGGAAGATGACGTCGTTTACCGTAACCCCACCGGAGATGGTGCGGTCGAGGACACGGCGCTCCTCGGCTTGGTCAGTGCCGAACCAGTAGAGGCCGAGCGGCCGGTCACGGCCGTTGATCCGCTCGATCGCCTCGTCGATCGTCTCATAGCGGACGATGGGGAGCAGAGGCCCGAAAATCTCCTCCTGCATGACGGTCATGTCGTCGGTCACGTCAAGAAGCAGGGTCAGGGGCATCTTGTTGGTATTTTGTTTCGAAAAATCCTCATTGGCCGGGTTCACCTCGATGATGCGAGCCCCCTTGTCGCGAGCATCGGCAACATGCGCGTCCAGCCGATCGCGATGCCGCTTCGAGATGACACTGGTGTAGTCGGGGTTCGCAAGCATGGTCGGATACATGGCAGCGGTTGCGACCTTGAGGCCGTCCACCACCTCAGCTTCCTTCTCGGCCGGGACCAGCAGCCAGTCGGGCGCGAGGCAGATCTGGCCGGCGTTCATGAGCTTGCCCATGGCGATGCGCTGGGTTGCCTGGGCAATGTCGGCCGAGCGCGAGACAATGGTGGGCGACTTGCCGCCAAGCTCGAGGGTGACGGGCACGAGGTTGCGTGCTGCTGCTGCCATCACATGGCGGCCGACCGACGTGGCCCCAGTGAAGATGAGGTGATCAAAGGCAAGGCCGGAGAAGGCCTTGCCAATTTCCGGCCCGCCGGTGATGACGGCGATTTCGGTTTCGTCGAAGGCCTCGGCGATGGCCGTCTTCATCAGATCGGAGGTGGCGGGGGTGAACTCGGACGGCTTGACCATGGCGCGATTGCCCGCTGCCAAGATGTTGGCAAGCGGCGCGAAGGTGAGGTTGACTGGGAAATTCCATGGCGAGATGACCCCGACAACACCCTTTGGCACCCACTCGACATGGGCGCGTGCACCGAGGAGTCCGAGCGGGAAATCAAGCCGGCGGCGCTCAGGCTTCATCCAGCGCTCGACATGGGCGAGCGCGTGCTTGAGCGGCTTTAGAGAGGCCATGATGTCGGTCATGAGGGACTGCTGTGCCGAGCGGTGGCCGAAATCGTCGGAAAGGGCCTTCACGAAGCCTTCCTTGTGGCGAAGCACGAGGTCGATGGCGCGGCGGAGGCGATCCTTGCGGACCTGCGCCGAAACGGGGAGCTCGGCCAGGAAAGCGGCCTTCTGCCGGCGCAGCAGCTCTTCCATGGCAGCGATGTCGCGGGCGAGCGTGTCAGCAATGACGTTCATGGCGAGTCCTCCTCAGAACCCAAGATAGGGCTAACCGCCGTCGCAGCAAGCGCAACATCGACACTTGCCTGGCCGGGCTCCTGCCTGGCCGGGCTCCGGCCTCTCAGACGATGGTGGCGCCGCCGTCGACGACGAAGCCCTGGCCGGTTGTGAAGCTGCCGGCCTTCGAGGCGAGGAACACGGCGAGACCGGCAATCTCGTCTGGCTGGCCAATCCGGCGAAGCGCTGAGCCGGCAGTTGCCTCAGCGAGAATGGCCGGATTCTCCCACAGCGCGCGGGCGAAATCCGTCTTGATGAGGCCGGGGCAGATGGCATTCACAGTGATGCCGCGCGGCCCGAACTCGGCGGCATAGTTGCGCACCATCTGCAAGTCGGCAGCTTTGGAAATATTGTAGGCGCCGATGACGGTCGAGGCCTTGAGCCCTCCGACAGAGGAGATGACGATGATCGAACCCTCGCCGCGAGCGAGCATCTGGGGCGAGAGCATCTGGATGAGCCAATGGTTCGAGACCACATTGTTCATGAGGATTTTCACGAACTGCTCGTCCGCAATTCCTGTCATCGGGCCGAAATAGGGATTGGACGCCGCATTGAGCACCAGCGCTGTCACCTTGCCGAACCGCTGCAAGGCAAAGTCGGCGAGAGCCTGAAGCTGGTCCTTGGACGAGATATTGGCTGGGCAAGAGACCGCCGCTTCGCGGCCTACGGCGGCATTGATCTCGGCCACTGCGGACCCGCAGGCGTCGGCCTTGCGGCTGGAGACGATGACCGAGGCGCCATGCTCGGCCATGCGGTGGGCAATGCTCTTTCCAATCCCCCGTGACGAACCTGTGATGACTGCGACCTGGCCAGTCATGTCGAAAAGATTGCCCATGGCGCCTCCTCCCTCTAGTCCACCCTTGCCGCGCGGGCATGCCATGCACAACGGGGGAAGATGACCAGCCACTCAACTGCTTCCACCGCCTGGCGCGCGACGGCCACGGTCTCTGCCTACTATGCCCTGTTCGGCGCCTTCATCCCTTGGCTTTCGCGCTGGATGGAGACGGTTGCCGGCTTCTCCGGCGAGACGATCGGCCTTGTCTTTACCCTCTCCACTCTCGCCCGGATCGTGCTCGGGCCGCTCACCTCCGCCTGGGCTGACGGCAGGCGCGATCGGCGCACACCGATTGTGGCGCTCGGGCTCATCACGCTTCTCGCCTTCCTCGCCCTCATCCCGCGCGGGCTTGTGGCCAAGGATTTCGCCCTCCTGTTCCTGACCCAAGTGACAGTCTGGGGACTGATTGCCTTTCTGGAAGCCGCGCTCTTCCGCCTGACGGGAAGGCCGCAGGGGCCGACCTACGGGTTTGCCCGGGGCCTCGCGTCCGCTG
Source organism: Thermaurantiacus sp. (assembly GCF_053487655.1). Lineage (NCBI taxonomy): Bacteria > Pseudomonadati > Pseudomonadota > Alphaproteobacteria > Sphingomonadales > Sphingosinicellaceae > Thermaurantiacus > Thermaurantiacus sp. Next base: position 16,673 of record NZ_JBRCLD010000032.1, read on the forward strand.
CCTTCATTGTCGGCAACTTCGGCGTGGGGCTCTTGATTGACTGGTTCGACGCGCGGGCGATTCTTGCCTGGATGATCATGATGACGGCGGTGATGCTGCTCTCGGCAACCTTGATGACTCCCGAACCCCAGCAGCGGGAAGCGGGACAGCCCTTTGCCGCGCGGCTTGCGGAAGGGCTTGCCATGCTGAAGCGCCCGGAGTTCTTCCTTCTTGCCTTTGCTGCCGGAATCATCCAGGGCGCGCACCAATATTATTATATTTTCTCGAACCTCATTTGGCGGGACGCCCAAGGTTACTCAGGGTTCACCATCGGCAGCTTGCAGGCCTTGGGCGTGTTCGCCGAAGTGCTGTTTCTCATGTTCGTGGCCGCCAGGATGGAGCGCATCTCGCCCGCCACTCTCATCCTGCTCGGCGGGCTTGCCTCAGTGGTGCGGTGGGGAGGCCTTGCGATGGCGCCGGGCCTGCTGCTTTTGGTGCTGCTGCAGGTGCTGCATGCGCTCACCTTCGCCTTCACCTTTCTTGGCACCATGCGCGGGATCCAGCTGCTCTTTGGCGACGAGCGGGGTGCGACTGCGCAGATGATCTACCAAAGCCTTGCCAATGCGCCGGCCACGGCTGCGGCAAGCTATCTTGCCGGCCGGCTCTACGGCGCTGGTTTGGGTGCCGGCGGCTACTGGAGCATGGCCGCACTTGCAGGCGTTGGTGCGCTCCTCGCCGTGCTGCTGCGGCTGCGCTCAGGCGCGGGATTGCGCCGGGCCTGAGGCCGCAGGCCGCCGAGGCGGTCAGTCGTCGTCGGGATCGGGGCGTCGCGGGGCCGGCGTCTCAAGATCGCGCCGGACACGCGGATTGCGTAGCAGGGCATCGATGCGAGCGCCTGCGGCAAAACTCTCGTCCACCCGGAAGTGGATTTCGGCGGCATATTTCGTGTTGACTGCCCGCGCCAAGGCAAGCCGGATGGCGCGGGCATTGTCATTCAGGGCCTTGAGGACAGCAGCTTCATCCTCTGCACTGCCACCAACCGGCATCACGAAAGCGGTCGCATGGCGGAGATCGGGGGAGACCCGCACTTCCGAGATCGAGACGATGCGGCCCTCAAGCTCGGCATGGCGCACCGCCCCGCGCGCCAGAAGCTCGGCCAGCGCATGGCGCATCGCCTCCCCCACCCGCAGTGTGCGAAGCGACCGGCCAGTCTCATCTGTCCCGCGCTTCACTATTCCTGCTCCCGGACTTCGCCTGCGCTACAAGCTGCGCAGACGCTCCTCAACTTCGAACGTCTCGATGATGTCGCCTTCGCGGATATCCTGGAAGCCTTCGAGGCCGATGCCGCACTCATAGCCCTTCTGGACTTCCGTCACATCGTCCTTGAACCGCCGCAGCGAGGCGATCGAGCCGGTGTAGACGATGACATCCTCGCGCAGCACGCGGGCCTTCAGGTTGCGCTTGATAAAGCCTTCGGTGACGAGACAGCCAGCCGCCTTGCCGAACTTGCCGGCCTGGAAAATCTGGCGGATTTCGGCGCGGCCGACCACATTCTCGAAATATTCCGGGCCAAGCTTGCCAGCCATGGCGACCTTGAGCTCGTCGAGCAGGTCATAGATCACATCATAATATTTCAAAGGCACGCTGGCCTGGTTGGCGACTTCACGCGCCTTGGCGTTGGCGCGGACGTTGAAGCCAATGATGAGCGCGCCGGAAGCGCGGGCAAGCGTGACGTCAGATTCGGTAATTCCCCCAACCCCCGAGTGCAGCACACGAACTCGAATCTCGTCGGTTGAGAGCTTGTTGACGGCAGCGACGATCGCCTCCACCGAACCATGGACATCGGCCTTGACGACGATGGGGAATTCCTGCGTCTTGGCTTCCTTCATCGCCGAGAACATGCTCTCAAGCGTCGCGGGTGCTGCTGCGGTGCGCTTGGCTGTCGCTTGCTTCTGGCGATAGGCAGCGATCTCGCGGGCGCGCGCTTCGCTCTCGACGACAGCAAGCCGATCGCCTGCGGCCGGCACGCCGGAAAGGCCAAGCACTTCAACTGGCATTGCAGGCTCTGCCGCCTTCACTGTCTGGCCCTTGTCATTGACAAGCGCGCGGACCTTTCCCCATTCGGCGCCAACAACGAAAATATCGCCTTGGCGCAGCGTGCCGCGCTGGACGAGAACGGTGGCCAACGGTCCGCGGCCCTTGTCGAGCTTGGCTTCGATCACAACCCCCTCGCCGGAGCGGTCAGGGTTTGCCCGCAGCTCGAGCAGCTCGGCCTGCAGAAGGATCTTCTCGATCAATTCATCAAGGCCAGTGCGCTTCAAGGCCGAGACTTCGACGTCGAGCACCTCACCGCCCATGGCTTCCACCTGCACGTCATGCTGGAGGAGCGCAGTCCTCACCTTGGCAGCGTCTGCGTCTGGCTTGTCCATCTTGTTGATGGCAACGATCATGGGGACGTTTGCGGCCTTGACATGATGGATGGCCTCGATCGTTTGGGGCATCAGCCCGTCGTCTGCAGCAACGACCAGGATGACGATGTCGGTCACGCTGGCGCCACGGGCGCGCATTTCGGTAAAAGCCTCATGGCCCGGTGTGTCGAGGAAGGTGATCCGCTCGCCCGAGGACAGCTGCACCTGGTAGGCGCCAATGTGCTGGGTGATGCCGCCGGCCTCGCCGGCTGCAACATCGGTTCCGCGCAGCGCGTCCAGAAGCGAGGTCTTCCCGTGATCGACATGGCCCATCACGGTAACAACGGGCGGCCGCGGCTTCATCGCCTCGGGCTGGTCCGCCTCGCCTTCCAGGCCGAGTTCGACATCGGCGTCGGAAACGCGCCGGGCGATGTGGCCGAACTCGGAGACCAGGAGCTCAGCCGTGTCCTGGTCGATCGTTGCCGTAATGGTCGTCGGCATCCCCATCTTGAACAGCGCCTTCACCAGATCAGCGCCGCGCTCGGCCATCCGGTTGGCAAGCTCCTGGACCGTGATCGCCTCCGGGATCTGGACTTCGCGCGGTGTCTTGGCCACGGCCGCCATGCCGCCACCGCCATGGGCGCGCTTCTGCTTCTCCGCAGCCCGGCGAAGCGAGGCGATCGACCGGGCGCGCACGCCATCCTCGTCGCCGAGCGCACGCGTTATCGTGAGCTTGCCGGATTGGCGGCGGTCGTCGGTGCGGCGGCCTGCCGGCCGCGCGAGCTCCGATGCGCGGCCCTTGAGCGGGCGGGCGGCACCGGCACGGCGCCTGCTCTCCTCATCCTCTTCATCATCGAGCGGGACGGTTGGGACAATGACAGGTGCCTCCGCCGCCCGGCGAGCCTCCTCCTCTGCGCGGGCCTTCTCCTCGGCTTCGGCGCGGGCCCGCTCCTCGAGCCGACGCTTCTCCGCTTCCTCGCGCTCGGCGGCCTCGCGGGCCTCGCGGACCCGGGCCTCCTCAGCACGCTGGAGCCGTTCCTCCTCTGCCAGCCTCGCCATCAGCGCCACGCGCTCGCGCGGGCTGAGCCGAGGATTGGCGAGCAACTTCTGGATGCGGGCAAGCTCGGGCGAAACTGGGGGTGAGGCCGGTCGCGGAGCGGGCGTCCCTGCCGCCGGCGCCGGCGGCGGGGAGGGCGCGGCACGCGGCGCAGCGGGCGCCTCGGGCTTGGGAGCTGGCGGTGCAGGCTTGGGGCGCGGCGTCAGATCCGCAAGCGGACGATCATCGTAGATGGGGCGAGGCGGCGGCGGCGCGACGGGCTTGGGCGCAACTGGCACGGCTGCAGCCGCGCCGACGAGTTCAGGTTCCCGCTGCGCGGGCGCTGGCGAAGCTGCCGCCACAGGCGCCGACTGCGAAGCTGCGGCTGCACCCGCTGGCTCGGAATCGCTTGGGCGACGCAGCGGCCGCGACCGCTTGGTTTCCACCACCACCTTGTGGGTACGGCCATGGCTGAAGCTTTGCTTGACTTGGCTCACTTCGGTCTTCTTGAGACCAAGCGCCGGCCGGAGCCCCAATTTCGGCTTGTCGTCGTTGCTCATTCCAATCCTTCGTCTTCATCTTCGACAGCGCGCGCGGCGGTGGGCTGGTGCGGGCGAAGCTCGATCTGTTCCCGGCCGGCAGGGACCTGCCCGTCCGGCCAACGCATGTAGGCGGCAAGACGCGTAAGCTCCCGCGCGACCCGCGCCGCCGTCCTGCCATCCGTGATGCCGACATGAACCATATTGTCACGCCCAAGCGCGCGGGACAAGCGCTCCCGCCCGAACGGCAGGAAGATGCCACGCGATTCCTGCCAATCCGCAGCACCGCCAACGCGGAAGGCTTGGTCGAGCCGCGCTGCTCCATCTTCTGCCGCATCAGCAGCATGAAGCAGCAAGGCAAGCCGGCCGGCGCGCGCTGCAGCGGCAATCTTCTCGGAACCAAGAAGGAGCCGGCCGGCGCGATGCTCCAGCCCGAGTCGGTCGAGCAGGCGGCGCTCGAGGCCGGTGCCGATTCGAGTCGCAAGATCGGCTGGTACCTCTGGCGGAGGTCGGCGCCACGCGCGCGCAAGCGCCCGAGCAAGCGTGCCCTGCGCTACCGCCTCGGCAATGAGGGCGCCATCAGCCAAGACCCAGGCACCACGGCCGGGAAGGCGGGCGGGAAGGTCGGGCCAGACGACGCCATCCGGGCCTTCAACGAGGCGGATAAGCAAGGCCCGGTCGCCATGGCGGCCAGTCAGGATGCAGCGCCGCTGCGGCCCTTCGCTGGCAAGGCGAGGGCCCGGGCAGTCGAGGCCTTCGGCCAGGGTGTCGGCAACGCTGTCATGGGCGCCTTTGCCCACATGCGCCTCCCGCGCCCGCAAGAGCGTGCCTCATGCCGCGTCTTCCGCAAACCAATGGGCGCGCGCAGCCATGATGATGGCGTTGCCCTGCTCTTCGGTGAGGCCGAAGGAGGCAAGAATGCCGGCAGGAATCTCGCGGCGCTTGTCCCCCCGGCCGATGAGCTCGTCCGTCGAGAGGTCGGCCAGATCATCGAGCGTGCGGATCCCCTTCGTGCCAAGCCGGACCAGCATCGCTTCCGTCAGATGCGGCAGTTCGGCAAGCGCATCCTCCACTCCTAGCGCACGCCGCTGTTCGCGAAATGCAGCCTCGCGCCGCTCGATCGCTTCCTCGGCGCGGCGCTGGAGTTCGGCCGCCGTCTCCTCATCCAGGCCCTCGATACCTGCAATTTCCTCAAGCTCGACAAAGGCCACTTCTTCAAGAGTGGTGAAGCCTTCAGCGACGAGCAGCTGGGCCAGCGTCTCGTCAAGGTCGAGTTCCTTCTCGAACATTTCGGAACGCTCGACAAACTCCTTCTGCCGCTTCTCGCTTTCAGCCGCCTCAGTCAGGATGTCGATCTGGTGGCCAGTCAACTGGCCAGCCAAGCGGACATTCTGGCCCCGCCGGCCGATGGCAAGCGACAGCTGATCGTCAGGGACGACCACTTCCAGACGATTCTCCCCCTCGTCGATGACGACCTTGGAAACTTGCGCCGGCTGGAGCGCATTGACGACGAAGGTGGCCGTGTCTGAGGACCAGGGAATGATATCGATCTTCTCGCCGGCAAGTTCCTGCACCACGGCCTGGACCCGGCTGCCCCGCATGCCAACGCAAGCGCCGACAGGGTCGATCGAGCTGTCGCGGCTGACGACAGCGATCTTGGCGCGGCTTCCCGGATCGCGGGCACATGCCTTGATCTCGATGACGCCATCATAAATTTCCGGCACTTCCTGCGCGAACAGCTTCTTCATGAACTCGGGGTGCGCGCGCGAGAGGAAGATTTGCGGCCCGCGATTCTCGCGCCGGACCGAAGTGATGTAGGAGCGCACCCGGTCACCGACACGGAGCACTTCGCGCGGGATCTGCTGATCACGACGAATGACGCCCTCCGCCCGGCCGAGATCGACCACAATGTGGCCGAACTCGACTCGCTTTACGACCCCAGTGATGATCTCGCCCTCGCGGTCCTTATATTCCTCATACTGGCGCTCGCGCTCAGCATCGCGCACCTTGGAGACGATGACCTGCTTTGCGGCCTGGGCGGCAATCCGGCCGAACTCGATCGGTGGCAGCGGATCGATGATGAAGGCGCCGACTTCAACCGACGGGTCTTTCACGCGCGCATCAGCAAGCGCGATTTGCTTGAAATGGTCCGTCACTTCCTCGACCACTTCAAGAACGCGCCACAGCCGCAAATCGCCGCCGCGCGGGTCGATCTTGGCGCGGATGTCATTTTCCGCGCCATAGCGGGCGCGGGCGGCACGCTGGATCGCTTCTTCCATCGCCTCGATGACGATCATGCGGTCGATCGACTTCTCGCGCGCCACGGCATCGGCGATGGCAATGAGTTCAGCCTTGTTGGCGGCAATGGGTGTCATTGGTGAACCCCTCCGGTATTTCGGGTTGTGGTGCGGCCATCGGCCGATTCCTCGACAACGATATCAGCGCCGCGCATGTCGAGGGGAGCGGTCGCGGCGATCAGGGCCTCCGTCAAGAGCAGCTTGGCCGAGCGGATGTCGGCAAAGGGCAGCCGCACGCGTCCGATTCCCTCCGCATCAAGCAGGATCTGATCATCTTCTACACCAGCGAGCGCGCCCTGGAAGCGCTTGCGGATAGCGCCGCCGATGGCAATGCCCTGGCTGAGCTCGAGGCGTGCGCGATGCGGCACGAAACGGCGAAAATCGCCAAGACGCGTGAGGGGCCGGTCGATTCCCGGTGATGACACTTCGAGCCGATAGGGGCCAGGGATCGGATCCGCCGCTTCAAGGAGCGGCGAGAGCGCGCGCGACAGCGCGGCACACTGGTCGAGGGTGAGCTGGCCGGTTGCTGGATCTTCTGCCATCACCTGCAAGGTGAGATTCCGCCCGCCGACAAGGGCCACGCGCACGAGCGCAAAGCCCTCGGCCGCCACTGCCGGCTCGAGCAGCTGCCGCAGATCTCGCGCTGCATCCGTCATCTCTCTCCTCTGCCTCGCAGGCCTCGCACCGGCGGCATGGCCCTTCTGCCCAAAGTGCCCGCTCGCTTCCCGGAGGGGCTGGCCCCGGGAAGCCCTGCATGCGCTGGCCATGAAGGGAACCCAGTTCTTATAGGCCGAGGGCGACCTGGTTGCAACGGTGCGTTGGAGCCGGCAAGGGCCGCGCCATGCCGCTTCGACCCGTCACGCTAGCGCTTCCCAAGGGGCGCATTCTCAACGAGGCCCTGCCACTCCTTGCGCGCGCAGGCATCAATGTCCCGCACGCCCTCGCCGATGAGTCCAGCCGGGCGCTGCGCTTTCCAACATCGCGGCCGGGCCTTGATGTCATCCGGGTGCGCAGTTTCGACGCTGCGACATTCGTCGCCTTCGGCGCGGCTGGCCTTGGCATCGTCGGCAATGATGTGATTGCCGAGTTCGACTATTCTGAGCTCTATGCGCCGCTCGACCTCGGGATCGGGCGCTGCCGGCTTTCGCTCGCGGCTCCCGCCGGCCACGCGTTTGATCTTGCAACGCCAAGCCATGTCCGGGTGGCAACAAAATATCCCGCCCTTACCAAGGCCTGGTTCGCCGCCAGGGGGATCCAGGCCGAGTGCATCAAGCTGAACGGAGCGCTCGAGCTCGCCCCTGCCATGGGGCTTGCGCCGCTCATCGTCGATCTTGTCTCAACCGGGCGGACTCTGGCCGAGAACGGGCTCGTCGAGCGGGCCGTCCTTCTTGACGTGACTTCGCGCCTGGTCGCCAACCGGGTGGCGATGAAGACCAACCCGGAAGTGGCGCATCTGGTCAGGGCGATTGCCGCAGCAGTTCCGGCTGCTGGTGCAGCGCGCGCGGCCTGAGGCAGGCAATGGTCCGCCGCCTTTCTTCGCGCGCGCCCGGCTTTGCCGATGCCTTCCAAGCGCTCGTTGCCGACACGCGCGAGAGCAGGGCTGATGTCGCTGCCGAGGTCGCCGGGATTTTGGCGCAGGTGCGGGCCGAAGGCTTTGCTGCAGTTGCCAAGTTCACGCGCCAGTTCGATGGAGTCGAGCTGACCGAAGCCGACGTTGAAGTGACGGCGGACGAACGCGCAGCAGCAGCAGCTCGGGTGGCGCCACCAGTCCGCTCTGCCCTTGAACTGGCTGCTGCACGCATCCGCCGCTTCCATGCGGCCCAGCGGCCGGCTGACCTTGACATGTGCGACGAGGCAGGCGTGCGGATGGGGGTGCGGCACAGTCCTGTCCGCTGCGCTGGCCTCTATGTGCCGGGCGGACGCGCTGCCTACCCCTCCTCGGTGCTGATGAACGCAATTCCCGCCCAGATTGCCGGGGTCGATGCGCTGGTGATGGCAACGCCAGTCGGTGGCGCTGGCCTTGTCCCTGAAGTGATGCTCGCTGCCGAACTTGCCGGCGTGTCGCGGGTCTTCCGCATTGGCGGTGCGCAGGCGGTGGCAGCGCTCGCGCTCGGAGTGGAGCCAGTGCCGCGCTGCGACATGATCGTCGGGCCGGGCAATGCGTGGGTCGCTGAAGCCAAGCGCCAGCTCTACGGCACGGTTGGAATCGACATGGTGGCAGGCCCATCCGAAGTGCTGGTCGTGGCCGACGCGTCAGCGCGGCCGGCCTTCGTTGCCGCCGACCTCTTGTCCCAGGCCGAGCATGATCCCCTCGCGCAAGCGATCCTTTTGACCGACAGCCCAACTCTTGCCGATGCCGTTGCGGCCGAAGTCGAGCGTCTGCTGCCCAGGCTTGCGACTGCGGCTGTCGCAAGGAGCAGCTGGGAGACCCATGGCGTCATCATCCTGGTCGACGATCTCGCCGAGGCGCCGGCGCTCATCGACGCGCTTGCGCCCGAGCATCTGGAGCTCATGGTCGCAGACCCAGGGCCGCTGTTCGCTGCCATCCAAAACGCTGGCTCCGTCTTCCTCGGCGAGATGACACCTGAGGCGATCGGGGACTATGTCGGCGGGCCCAACCATGTGCTGCCAACCGGCCGGCGCGCTCGCTTCGCCTCGGGCCTCTCGGTCCGGGACTTCATGAAACGCACCACCTTCCTCGAAGTGCCGGCCTCGGCCTACCCCGCGCTTGGCCAGGCGGCAGCAACCCTTGCTGATGCCGAGGGCCTGCCAGCGCACGCACTCTCCGCCCGGCTCCGGATCTAGAGGCGGCCAGCAGCGACTTCAGTGTTGAGCGCAGTCTGCAAGCCCGTGGCCTGGTCGAGCGGGAGCGCAATCCCCTGCAGCATCAGGACCACAGCGAACTGGCGCAATGGGTCGACCTGGAACAGGGTGCCTGCTGCGCCGCCCCAGCCGAAAGTGCCAGGAAGCGTGCCTGCAGGCGCCGTGCGGCTGTCCGCAAGGATGACCTGACCGCCGGCGCCATAGCCCTTCACCTTCTCGTAGAAAAGGCCGGGCGGCAGCATGTTGGTCATCGCCTGGCGGGCTGCCGCACGCGGCAGGAGGGTCCGGCCTTCGAACACGCCTTCGTTCAGGAGCATCTGCGCAAACCGCGCAAAATCCTCTGCCGAAGAGACGAGGCCAGCACCGCCTGCCGGCAGCGGCGGCGGCTTCAGCCACGCACTGCTTTCTGCCTTGTCAACCAGCATCGGGCTTTCGAGCTTCGCGCCCTTCTCGTCCTGCCAGGAATAGAGGGCGGAAAGCCGCGGTGCGTTGGCCGCAGTCACGGTAAAGCCCGTGTCGGCCATCCCAAGAGGTACGAACAGCTGGCGCTCGAGCAGTCGGTCAAAGGGGGTGGCAGACAGCCGCTGGAGCATGCCGCCTGCGACATCGAGGCTCAAGGAGTAGCGAAAGGCGGTGCCGGGGTCGAAGCGCAGGGGCAGATCAGCAAGGGCATCGAGAAAGCCTTCAAGGTCTGGCACAGGAGTGTCGAGCGGGGAGAGGCCGAGGTTGCCGATGGGGAGAAGGCCCCGGCGGCGATATTCCTGCTCGATGGGGTCATTGCCCATGATGTGGTAGCTGAAGCCAGCGGTGTGGGTGAGGAGGTGGCGGACCAGGATCGGGCCGCTGGCCGGGCGGGAGTCCAGGCCCTTGGCGGGCTCGACGAGCACGCGCATCGTGCGGAAGGCAGGCAGGATATCGCCGAGCGGCGTATCAAGCGTGAGGCGGCCGGCAGCCACTTGCTGGATGACGGCAACACCCGTGACCGGCTTGGTCTGGGAGTAGATGCGCCAGAGCGTCTTGCGGTCGACTGGCCGGCCGCCGGCAAAAGCGGTGTTGCCAGCGGCAACATAATCGGGCTGGAACCGGCCAGGACGAAGGATTGCCACAATGGCACCGGGAACCTTTCCGCCCGCAATCCAGCCCTCGAGCATGGCTTCGAGCGCAGCGTAGCGGCGCGCGCGACGGGCAAAGCCCGGCGCCGGGGCAAGAGCACCGGCCAAGGCCGCAGCAAGGAAAGCGCGCCGGTCGAAGCCCGCACTCAGCCTTCCGGGTTCAATTCCTCCCATGCCAGAAGCCCCTGTTCCAGTCGGTCGAGAAGCGGGCCGCTGTTCGTCAGCCGGCTTCGTTCGGCGGCGACGATGGCACGGAAGAGCCGGGCTTTCCAGTGGTTGGCACACGCACGGGCCACAACATCTAGCGGCGCTGCGGAAAGCAGGATATCAACCAAGCGCTCCGCAGCATTGAGCCGGCCCCAGAGATAGTCGTTCTCCCGCCAAGCCCGGCTGAAAAAGGCCCCGAAGGCATTGAGCTGCCAGCCTTTGAGCTCGGGCTCGATCCCGGTGGGCGCAAGTAGCGCCATGTCGTCGGGCGAAATGCGGTCGACCTTGATCTCATCGAGGCTGTCGACTCCTTCATCCGCCAATAGCGGCAGAAGGACGATGTCGTAGAAGGGGTAGCCAAGCCAGTCGCGCACGACGGCGCGCCGCACCTGGCCAGGGAGGGTGGAGGCATCGAGGGCATCGCGCAGCTGCTGGTCGGCAGACTGGTCGAGGAGCTCAAGTCCAAGGTCGGCAGCAAGCCCGGCAAGCGCCGGGGCGGCGGATGCGAAGTCGCCAGCGAACAGCGCCTGCGCAGTCCTGCGGGTTGCCGCCGACAGCCGCTCGACTTCCGTTGCAGCCACATAGCTCGCGTCCAGAATATAGGCGGTGGCCTTGAGGCCCTCGAGCGCGCGGCGGACCTTCTCCTCCTCGCATCCTTCGATAGCGGCGTTGAGGCGGCGGATGAGAAAGCGCAGCCGGCGCACGCGGAAGCGGGCGTCGAGTTGGTCTGGCGCAGCAAGATCGCCATGGCGACCAAGGCGGTCAGCCATGCGCCGGCCAGCCTCCGCACTTGCCCCGGCAGCCTCAGCAAGAATGCGGGCAGAATCCGCCATCACAAGGGCACGATGAAGCCCGCGATAGGCGGCATGCGCATAGCCGGCCTCCTTGGCAGCCAGGCGCGCCACATGCATGCGCGCCCGAGCAAGACGCGCTGGAGTAAGCGGCAGCAGCAGGAAGCGCGGGCCGACCGCCCGGGCGACCGCGGCATCGACATCGGGCGTCATGTCCTCAATAACCGCGCGGGCCCGGGCTGCTGCCGCAGAGAGGCGGGCGATTGCTTCCAGATTGTCGCGAATGGGCTGCTCACGCGGGATCTGGGCCAGCGCCCGCAGCATCGCGGTCAGAAAGCCAGGCGGGCGGTTGCGGCCGATGCCGCCGCCGAGCAAGTCCACACCCGGCTTGGGATCGACATAGACAAACCGGCGGTCGACTTCGCGATAGGCCGGCTTCATGCGGATGGCGTTGATGGCCGGGCCAAAGGGCGCGTTGTTGAGCACACTGCCGTCGATCAAGAGCACCTCTTCTGGTGGCCGGTCACCCTTGAGCTGGGTGGAGACGAACCATTCGCGATCGGGCCAGGGCGTGCCCGTCGCAGCAGCGCGGGCATCGATTTCGGCCAATGACGCGGCCGGGAAAGCGCCGGGGAAGGAGGAGGTGGCGCGCGCAGCAAAGACGAGACTGAGCCGGCTGGCGAGCGGGCGGGGAGCCATGTTGCGGCCATGACCGGTCTTGCAGGCCAGCCCGACAGCTGGCGGACTGCGGAAGGTGAGGATACGGCGATGCTCGGTTTCCTCGATGAGAGGCGGCGAATGAATGGGGATGACGCCTTTTGCGCCGAAATAGTCTGTGACCGTCACAAAGAGGTCGAAGCCAAGCGTTGCTGGCAACAACACCGGGCCACGCGGCAAGCCTTGCATGGCAGCCAGCGCATCATCGAGCATGGCAACAACGCCCGGGCCCGAGAAGGGCGGCTTGAACCAGCGGCTGCGGACGAAACGGCCGAGCTTCTCGGCCACTTCGCGACCAGTGCAGTCCGTGCGCAGCGTTGCCAGCGTCTCCGAGCGGCGCTTGGCATACCAGGCAACAGGCTCCTTGTAGAATTCAGCGAGGCGGCTGCCGGGCCGGGCGTCCGGGTCGAGCAGGCGATCAATGTCCGCACCTTCCAGCCACATGTCGGCAACCGGCTCGAGGTCGAGTCCCTCGGTGATGGCGGCGCCCAGCAGGATGCCATTGATACCGCCGGCGCTCGCACCGGCTACGACATCGACAATGACGCGCAGGTCCAGTCGCTCGCTGATGGCATCGAGGAGAGCCTGCCACACGGGCTCGCTGTCCCCTGGTGCCGGGCCCCGGCCGGCCTGGCGCGCCTCGCTTGCCCGCAACAGCTTCCACAGCTCCCGCGTGACACCATGCATGTAGACAACGAGGCTGACCCCGCCATAGCAGACAAGGGCGAGGCGCAGCTCCTTCTCGCGCATCAGGCGCCCTCGGGTCAGTAGTCCTCGAGGACCTGGTCTGGCGGTCGGTGCCCGTCGGCGAAGACGCGAATATTGGTGATAACCTTCTCCCCCATTTCCTGGCGGGCCTCGAAGGTGGCCGAGCCCATGTGCGGCAGCAGCACCACATCCGGCCTGCCTAGGAGGCCCGGATGAATGGCAGGCTCATGCTCGAAGACATCAAGCCCAGCGCCGGCAATCCGGCCCGCTTCCAGCGCCTCAACCAAGGCGGCCTCATCGATGAGGGTTCCGCGCGCGACATTGATGAGAAAGGCATGGCGTTGCATCAGCCGCAAGCGCTCGGCGTTGATGATGTGATGCGTCTCGGGCGTCTCCGGACAATTGAGGGAGACGATGTCAACACGTGCAAGCATGGCGTCGAGCGTCGGCCACCAGGTGGCCTCGAGCGGTCCCTCGATTGCCTTGGGCAGGCGGTTGCGGTTGTGATAATGGATGGCAAGGCCGAATGCCCGTGCCCGCAGGGCGACCGCCTGGCCGATACGACCCATGCCGACGATTCCGAGCCGCTTGCCAGTGATCCGGTGGCCGAGCATGCCAGTCGGTGACCAGCCGCTCCACGCGCCTTCGCGGATGAGGCGCTCACCTTCGGCGATGCGGCGCGGAACGGCGAGGATGAGTGCCATCACGAGATCGGCAGTATCATCGGTCAGGACTCCAGGCGTGTTGGTAACGGTGATCCCGCGGGCGCGAGCAGCAGCAAGATCGATATGGTCAACGCCAACACCGAAATTGGCAATAAGCTTCAGCTGCGGCCCGGCAGCTGCCAGCAACGCGGCATCGATGGTATCGGTAACGGTCGGGGCCAGCACTTCGGCCTCAGCGACGGCAGCCTCGAGCTCGGCGCGGCTCATCGGGTGATCATCGAGGTTCAATGTCACGTCAAACAGCTCAGCCATCCGGGTTTCGACGGCTTCGGGAAGACGGCGTGTCACGATCACCCGGGGCTTGTGATCGAACTTGGTGAAGCGGGGGCCGGGCATGGGATGACGATAGGAGAGGCGCTTCCTGCCTTGCAAGCGTACGCCTTGCCAGCCTAGGGCGCCACTGTGACCCGCCGTTCTGCTTCGTGCTGCCCGCGCGCGCTTGTCCTTGCGGCCCTGCTCGTGGCAACGCCGGCCGCGCCCCAGCCGGTGCAAAGCGGGCAAGACACTGCCAAAATGAGTGCAGATGCAAGGCGCAATCTCTCTGGCCTGCCCGTGCCGCGTTTCATGTCGCTTCGCGCCGGTCGGGCCAATCTTCGCGCTGGGCCTGGAACCCACTATCCGGCACGCTGGGCGCTCGTCCGCCCTGATGGCCGCCCGGGCGTCCCGCTCGAAGTGATCGCGGAATGGAATGTCTGGCGCCAGGTGCGCGACCCCGAGGGCGAGACCGGCTGGCTTGACCGGGCGATGCTCTCCACCGAACGGACCTTCCTCGTGACTGGCGAGACCCGGACTCTGCGTGCCCGGCCCGATCTTGCTGCGCCTGCGGTCTGGCGGGCCGCGCCAGGCGTGGTTGGCAACATCATCACCTGCGCCGAGCGCTGGTGCCGGATTGAAGTGGAAGGGCGCTCGGGGTGGATCCTGCGCGAACAGGGCTTTGGAACCTACCCGAACGAAGCGGTCGGAAACTGAGAGGAAGCGCTGAAAGGCTGGCGTGGATATTGGCTGGTGCGGGCTGGATGCTCGCCGGAGTCGCGCTTGCAGCTGCATTTTCCGCGTCACGCACAGCTTCCACCGATGCCCTGACCGGGCTTGGCAACCGCCGCGGCCTTGCCACTGCCTTCCGCGCGGATCGCGGGCGCAGGCAGCTCTCCTTCCTCGATCTTTCCGGCTTCCGGGCAATCAACGCCGCCCATGGCCATGCCGTTGGAGACTCGGTGCTCCAAGCCGTGGCGCGCCGGCTCGAACAGGCACTGCCAGCGGGAAGCGCGCTCTTCCGCCATGGCGGCGACGAATTCGTTGTGCTGGCACCGCCTGCAGCCGACATTTTGGACGCGTTCACACGCGCGCTTGCCCGCCCCTTCCCCCTGCCTGGAGGGGGGCAAGTGCAGCTTGGCGTGTGGCTTGGCAGCGCGCCCCCCGGGGCCGCGCCGCTCGAGGCAGCCCTTCGCGCTGCAATCACCGACATGGGCCGCCGACGTGCGGAGACACGCGCGCGCGCTGCTGCTTCAGCGAGGGTTCAATCAGCTTGAAGAAGACTTCTGCCATGCATCATTCGGCCCTTGCCCTTGCAGCTTTCTGCGCACTGTCGGCCTGCGCCTCCAGCCCTGGCGCCTGGCAGCAGAGCAGCTGGCAACAGCGGAGCGGGCACGACGGCGGTTGGCAGGACAGGGGCGGGCAAGACCGGGCCTTTCGGGGCAATGCAGCCGGGCTGAGGGCCCTTTATCCGCATGCCGCCGGCTGGTGGGGAAGACCACCGCCGACGCTTGCTGCCTTCAGCCCCCATCTTGCCACTTATGGCCGCTGGGTGGGGCATGGGCACTATGGCCGCGTCTGGCTTCCACGGGTCGGGCCGGGCTGGCAGCCCTATCGCTTCGGCAGGTGGGTGAACCACCCGCGCTGGGGCCGGATCTGGCTTTCGTTCGATCCCTTTGGCTGGATCACCTGCCATTATGGCCGCTGGGGGTTCGACCCCCGGCTCGGATGGTTCTGGGTGCCAGGCTTCGTCTTTGCCCCCTACTGGGCCGAGCTGCGCTGGTCCCCAGGCTGGATCGGCTGGGCGCCGCTGCCGCCGCCAGGCTGGGTCGGCTGGGACGCCGGTGGTTGGGGCTACGGCTACCCTGGCTGGGTTTTTGCGCCGCGCAACCGCAGCCACCAGCCGGAGACGCACACGCCGAGAAAGCCCGACCGCAGCGAATTCGAGCAGATGGTGCGCGCGCCGGCCCTCCCCCCCGCTTCCTCCGAAGTGACGCCGGAGGCTCCGCCTCCTCTTGCGCCACCAGCCCCGTTGCCGACCGCTCTTCCGCCTGCGGCAATCCTTGTCCCTCCCGGAGACATACCTCCTCCAGACCCTGTGACCGTGCGCCCCGGCCTGGTTGCTCCGGAAGCCGTCACACGACCCGCGTGGGTCGAGCACGGACGCCGCGCGCACACGCGCTCTGAGGAGCATGCGCCGCCAAGCCGGTCGCCAGCTGTCCGCGGCGGTCTCGAGCCGGGAGCAAGTGCAAGCGAGCCTTGACGGCCTCTGGCGGAGGCTTGCGCGCAGCCCGGGCAGCGGGCACAGCTTGCAGGCGTGGGCACGGCATTCGATGAAATGTTCGGAAGCGGGGGCTATCCGGAAACGGTGGACCCGTCGACAACCCGCACCCCCTATGCCCTGGTTGCAGCCTGGCTTGCGGCCTCAACGCCAGAGCTGCTCGAGACCCGCCGCCGCCAGGCCGAGCTCTTCTTCCGCCGGATCGGGATTACCTTTGCCGTCTATGGCGACCCGGATGCCGACGAGCGGCTGATCCCCTTCGACATCATCCCCCGCATCATTTCATCAGCAGAATGGGCGATTGTCGAGGAAGGGCTGAAGCAACGGGTCGCTGCGCTCAATGCCTTCTGCGCCGATGTCTATGGCGCGCGCGAAGTGCTGCGCGCCGGGATCATCCCCGAAGACCTCGTCATCCGCAACGATCAATTCTGTCTCCACCAGCTCGGCTTCCGGCCGCCTGGCGATGTGTGGGTGCATATTGCCGGCATTGACCTCGTCCGCACAGGGCCAGGCGAGTTCATGGTGCTCGAAGACAATGCCCGCACGCCCTCGGGCGTCTCCTACATGCTTGAGAACCGCGAAGTGATGCTGCGCCTCGTTCCCGAGCTCATCACCGGGGAGACCGGGGAGGGCGGCGTGCGCCCCGTTGAAACCTACCCCGAGCAGCTCTACGGTTCGCTGCGGTCGGTGGCACCGCCGGGTTGTCGCGGCGAGCCGACGGTTGCGCTCCTGACCCCAGGGCTCCACAACAGCGCTTACTATGAGCACAGCTTCCTTGCCGACAAGATGGGCGTGGAGCTGGTCGAGGGGTCCGACCTCTTCGTCTACGATGACGTGCTCTACATGCGGACAACTGCCGGGCCAGCGCGAGTCGACGTGCTCTACCGCCGCGTGGATGATGCCTTCCTCGACCCGCTCGTCTTCCGTGCCGACTCCGTGCTCGGCGTGCCGGGCCTCGTCAGGGCCTACCAGGCCGGCAACCTGACGCTTGCCAATGCGATCGGGACAGGGATCGCCGATGACAAGGCGATTTACAGCTACATGCCCGAGATCGTCCGTTTCTACACTGGCCGCGATCCGATCCTGCCGAATGTTCCCACCTGGCGCTGCCGCGAGCCGGAAGCGCTTGCCGAAGTGCTCGACCGGCTTCCCGAGCTGGTGGTGAAGGAAGTCGACGGCTCGGGCGGCTATGGCATGCTGATCGGCCCGCAAGCGAAGGCCTCCGAGATCGAGACCTTCCGGGCCAAGCTCAAGACCGATCCGGCCAAGTTCATCGCCCAACCCACGCTTGCGCTTTCAACCTGCCCGACGCTGACTGACAGCGGCATTGCCCCCCGCCATGTCGATTTGCGGCCCTTCATCCTGACTGGTGCCAATGGCGCCACCGTGCTGCCCGGAGGCCTCACAAGAGTTGCAATGCGCGAGGGCTCGCTGGTGGTCAATTCGAGCCAGGGTGGCGGCACCAAGGACACCTGGGTGCTTGGCCCGCGCAGCGAGGAAGCCGAGGCGCGCTGATGCTCTCCCGCAATGCTGCCAACCTCTATTGGCTTGGCCGCTATGTCGAGCGGGCGGACTATCTGTGCCGGCTCCTTAGCGCCACTGTCCGGCTGGCGGCCCTGCCGGCAACCCACGGCGGCGCTGGCAATGCCTGGGATGCTGCGCTCCAGTCGGCAAGTGCAGCCGACAGTTTTGCAGCAACCGGGCGACGCGCGACCGAAACCGAAGTGGCCCAGTTCCTCGCTGTCGATCCCGACAATCCCTGTTCCATCCGCTGCTGCCTCGAACGCGGACGGACCAACGCGCGGGCGCTCAGGACGGCGCTGACCGCGGAAACCTGGGAGGCGATCAACAGCGCCTGGCTTGAAGTGCAGCGGTTTGGCACCGGAGTCGCGGATCCGCTCACCCTCATGCGCCTCGTTGAGACGGTGAAGCAGTCACTGCTCGCCTTCGATGGTGCAGCACACCGGAACCAGCTTCGCGAGTCCACCTACTGGTTCATGCGCCTTGGCACTTCCATCGAGCGGGCCGACAACACCGCCCGCCTCCTGGACCAGAAATACCATATCCTGCTGCCACGCACCGAGCCGGTGGGGGGCAGCCTCGATTATTTTCAGTGGACGACCCTCTTGCGCACAGTCTCGGCCTTGACCGCCTATCGCTGGATCTACCGGGACTCGGTCAAACCCTGGCTTGTTGCCGACTTGCTGATCCTCAAGAAGCCAATGCCCCGTTCACTTGCTGCTTGCTACGAGGACACAGTATTCTATCTCGACCGTCTGGCGCTCGACCGGGGCCGGCAGGGCCCGGCGAACCGCCTGGCAGTGGCGGGATTGCGGCGCCTGGAAGCGGAGACCATCGACAGCCTGTTTCAGCGTGGGCTGCACGAATTCCTGTTGCAGTTCATTGCCGAGAACAATGCCCTCGGCACGGCCATTGCCGAGCAGTATCTGTTTTGAGGACACTTGGATGCGGCTTCTGATCGACCACCGCACCATCTACCGCTACGAGGGACAAGCCTCCGGGATCGTGCAAGTGCTCCGCCTGACGCCGCAGCCAGGCAATGCACAGGCAATCCTGCGCTGGCGGGTGGATGTCGAGGCCGATGGCGCCATCAAGCCGTTCACCGATGTCCACGGCAATCTCGCCCACATGTTCTATGCCGACGGACCGCTGAGCGAAGTGGCCATCCATGTCGCCGGCGAAGTGATGACGGCGGACACGGCGGGGATCGTTGGACCCGACGACGGGCGCGTGCCACTTGCTGCCTATTTGCGCACCACACCCTTGACCACGCCAGATGCGGCGCTTGCGACCTTTGCTGGCATGATGCGCCACGATCGGCCGCTCGACCAGGCGCATATGCTGATGGGAGCAATCCACACGCGCCTTGCCTTCGACCCGGACGTCACCCACCCGGCAACCGATGCCGCAACCGCCTTCCGCCTTGGCCGCGGCGTCTGCCAGGATCTCAGCCAGGTGATGATAACCGTCGCACGCCTGCTTGGGATTCCCGCGCGCTACGTCTCGGGCCACTATGCCGCCCCCGATCATCCCGAGCAGGAGGCAGCCCATGCCTGGGCCGAACTCTTTCTGCCAGACCTTGGCTGGGTCGCCTTTGATCCCACCCACGGAATCTGCGCCGGCGAAGGGCATGTGCGTGTCGCAGTCGGGCTCGACTCGCTCGATGCCGCCCCGGTCAGGGGAACCCGCCGCGGCGGCGGCACCGAGCAGCTTGAGGTCCTCGTCCACGGCCGCGAAGCGCGCGAACCGCAAGTGCGCGCCGACGACACGCCAGACCTCTTCCAGAGCCAGGAACAGCGCCAATGACCTATTGCGTCGGCCTCCTCGTGAAGGAGGGGCTCGTCATGCTGGCCGACACCCGGACCAATGCCGGCATCGACAACATCTCGACCTACCGCAAGCTCCGGGTCTTCGGCGAAGAGGGCAAGCGCATCGTCGCCATTGCTGCCGCCGGCTCGCTTTCGGTCACTCAGGCAGCCATCAACAAGCTGCGCGAGGGTGTTCGAATTCCAGGCCGTGATGGCCTTTTCTTTGTCGAGACGGCCCCGTCGATGTTCCGGGTTGCGGAAGTCGTCGGCCATGCCCTCAAGCAAGCTCGTCAAGAAATCGACGAGACCGTCGACAATGAGTCCGTTGCCACTGGCGCCTCCTTCCTCGTCGGGGGTTCGATCGGCGGCAGTGCGCCGGCCCTGTTCTTGATTTACGGCGAGGGCAATTTCATCGAGTGCGGGATTGAGACTCCCTTCCTCCAGATCGGCGAGCTCAAATATGGCAAGCCCATCCTCGACCGGATGCTCCTCTATCGCACCCCGCTTGAAGAAGCTGTCAAGGTCGGGCTTTTGTCCATGAACTCGACGATCAAGTCGAACTTGTCGGTCGGGCTGCCAGTTGATCTCCTCATCCTGAAGCCCGGCCATTCGGCGGCGACCAGCTTCCGGATCGAGGAAGGCGATCCCTATTACCAGGAGCTCGGCTTGCGCTGGCAGCTGGCGCTTCAGGAAACACTCGATGCGCTCCCAGATCCCCCCTTCCTCCCCAAGACCAAGGGCTAGGCCCGGAGCCGAAAAGGTCGGGCCGCCTGCGAGAAGGCGTCAGCTGTGGCTGGCCGGCAACATCAGCCGCAAGAGTTGGCCGGCGCGCTAAAAGAGCGCAAGCTTTGCCTTTTCGCTTTCATGACAGTCGGCATAGTTTTCCCTGCCATTTGTCAGGGGAAGTCCATGTCTGCCGCTCGCCGCTCTGCCATCCTTGCCCGGGTCTCGCTCCCGGCATTCCTTCTTGCCGCCATGCCCGCCCATGCCCAGCAGCAGACAACAGCCGCCGAAGCCGCCGAGGCGCCTGAGACCATCATCGTCACCGGAAGCCGAGTGGCCCGAGACCCCAATGCCGTCGCCCCCATTCCCATCCAGTCGCTGACTGGCGAGGACCTCATCAACTCCGGCCAAAGCGATGTGACGGCCGCACTGCGCCAGATCCCGGCCCTGATCTCGTCCTCAACCGTTGCCGACTCGCTTGAACGGGGCCCCGGCGGCTCGGTCGGCCAGGCCGTCCTCAACCTCCGCCAGCTCGGCTCCAACCGGACACTGGTGCTGGTCGATGGCCGCCGCCATGTCTCGGGCGTGCCCGAGCGGCAGGCCGTCGATGTTGCAACCATTCCCCCCACCCTCATTGAGCAGGTGGAAGTGCTGACGGGTGGTGCCTCTGCCGTCTATGGCGCAGACGCAGTCACTGGCGTCGTCAACTATCGCCTCAGGCGGAATTTCGAGGGTTTCGAAGTGGATGGCCAAGTCGGCACTGCGACCAAGGGCGATGGCCAGAGCTATCGCATCGCTGCCACCTATGGCCGCAACTTCGCCGAGGATCGCGGCAATTTCACCCTTTCCGCCGGCTTTGCCGAAGACAGCGAAGTCCTGATGAGCGACCGCGAGTTCACCCGCGACAATGGCCGCGCCAATAACTCGACCACCTATGCAAACCCTGCTCTTCGCTTCCAAAAAGGGGATATCGACCCAGCGACCATGCCGAATTTCGCCCGCTTCTACCGGATCGGCGGGCCCGGCCCGCGGCCGACTCGGATCAGCTTCGGCCCGCCCATCCCGCTGCCGGGCACGGCAATCTACAACAGTGTCTTTGGCACCAATACGCCGACTCCGGCCGAGCAAGCCTTGATCGACCGCGCGCGCAACGCCCCGACGCGAGTCATCGGCCGCCGGCCAGTCTTCGCCATTTCCGCCAACAATGGCCTTCTCTTCCGCGCCGATTACGCGTTCTGGAAGGCGGACATCAACCGCAACGGCATCAACGACTGCAACGAAAGCTATATCGGCTGGACCGGCTTCGGCGGCGGGGGCTGCTACGTGACCAACCCCGACGGCTCAGTCCGGATCTTCAATGACGGCATCATCTCGACGGGCTCGAACCAGTTCGGCGGCGACGGCGCCGTCGAGCGCACCAACCAAACCTCACTTCTTCCGGCCTCGGAACGGCTCTATGTCAACTCAACCGGCCGCTACGAATTCACGCCGGCGTTCGAGTTCTTCTACGATGCCAAGTTTGCCCGCAACAACACAACGGACCGCAACAACTACAACACCTTCTACGACAGCCTCTATCTCTCGCCCGAGAATCCCTTTATCCCGGCCGTGCTGCTGCCGGACGTGAACGAAGCCGGCGGTCTCCTCGTCTCCCGCGACTTCCTCGACCTTGGGCCCAATATCCGCACCTCCAACCGGCAGACGCTGCGCTTCGTCGGCGGGCTGCGCGGCGACCTTGCGGATCACTTGCGCTACGAAGTCTCAGGCGTCTGGGGCCGCACCAAGACCGAGCAGTCACAGTCCAATTCGGTACTCTATGACCGGCTCTTTGCTGCACTTGACGTGGTGCGCGATGCCCGCGGCAACCCGGTCTGCCGTTCCGAGATCGACCCGACAGCCGTTCCGCCTGGCTCCGATGTCTTCCCGGTGATCCAGAGCGGCTTTTTCACCTGGCGTCCGGGCCAGGGCCTGTGCAAGCCCGCCAATATCCTGCGCGGCACGTTTTCGGTCTCGCCTGAGGCGGTCGACTTCATCACGACCAAGACGACCGACCGCTCGACCTTGTCGCAGTCCGTCATCACAGGCTTCCTCGCAGGCGACAGCACCCGCTGGTTCTCGCTTCCCGGCGGTCCCGTCAATTTCGTCATCGGCGGTGAGTATCGGCGGGAAAGCTCCGAGACGATCCTGTCCGACCTGGAGAAAGGCCTGCTCCCGCCTGGCTCTCCGGCAGGGCCAGCAGGCACCTTCATTGGCGACATTTCGAGCAACAAGTCGCTGCTCTTCGACGCCCAGAACCAGGTGTTTGACTCCGGCGGCAGCTTCAATGTGAAAGAGGTGTTCGGCGAACTGCTGCTGCCGATCTTCAAGGAACGGCGTTTCTTCCACGATCTCTCGATCGGCGGCGCGGTGCGCTATGCGGACTATTCGACTGTCGGCGGTGCGCTCACCTGGAACGCCAATGGCAGCTTTGCGCCCATCCCCGATATCCGGATGCGCGGGACCTATGCGCAGGCCATCCGGGCGCCCGACGTATTCGAGCTCTTCAGCCCCCAGCAGGGCGCCTTCTTCCGGCCGCTCGACCCCTGCAATGCCTCGGAAATCGCCCGGCTGAAGGCGAGTGACCCCGCGCGCGGCGCCATCCGCGAGGCCAACTGCCTTGCCGCAGTGACAGCAACGGGCATTCCCAACCCGGCCGCCTTTCTTGCCACCTACGAGGACCCACTTACGGCACGGTTCGGCGGGACTTCCGGCGGCAACCCCAACCTTGAGGAAGAAACCGCGCGCACGTGGACGGCAGGCATCGTCCTCCAGCCGCGCTGGGTGCCGGGGCTCACCCTTTCCGCTGACTATTATTCGATCCGCATTGAAGATGCCATCGCGGCGGTGACAGCCCAAGACATCGTCAACACCTGCTACGATCTTCCCACCTTCCCAAACCAGTTCTGCGCTCAGTTTGAGCGGAACACCACCATCGGGTCGCCAACCTTTTTCGGCTTCCGGACGCTGCGGCAGACACAGATCAACTTCGGCAAGATCGAGACGGCTGGTGTTGACTTCTCAGCCAACTATCAGTTTGAGTGGCGCAACAATGGATTTGCGGTCGGCTTCACTGGCAACTGGGTGCAGAAGCTCGATCGGTTCTTTGACCCGGTCCGGCGAGACTTCGTGAACCCTGGCCTCCTTGAGACCAGTGCGCCGCGCTGGTCCGGCCTTGGCACCTTCGCCTGGAACCGTGGGCCCTTCACCCTTGGCTACCGGCTGCAGTGGATTGGCCGCCAGGCGATTGCGAGCGCCATCCAGATCGAGCGGCTGGAGACCGAGTTCGGCCCGGCCGGGCTTGCACCCCATTATTTCATCCACGACGTCTCGCTGGGCTTCGAAGTCAATGACAACATCAGCTTCCGCGCTGGGGTCAACAACCTGATGGACAAGGAGCCCTATATTGCAAGCTCGGCCTATCCGGTCTCGGGGCTTGGCCGGTTCGTCTTCATCGGCGCCACGGGCCGGTTTTAGACCATAGCGGGCGGCCGCGAGCGCACGCCGGCCAGACCTTGGCGGCCGGGCAGGCGGATTGGAGCCTAAGGCCTGCCCCGGCTGCTGCCGCGCGACTTGTCTTGCCGATGATGCAGCAGGGCGCAGCCTATTGGCGAAGAAGATCGCGCGCGATAATCACCCGCATGATCTCATTGGTGCCTTCGAGGATCTGGTGGACACGCAAGTCTCGCCACAGCCGCTCGATCGGATAGTCCATGAGATAGCCATAGCCGCCGTGGAGCTGCAGCGCCCGGTCGACGACAGCCGAGCCAGTGTCAGTTGCAAGCCGCTTGGCCATGGCCGCAAACCTGGTCTTGTCCGGCGCGTTTTCCTCCACCTTGGTCGCAGCAAGATAGAGGAGGGCGCGTGCGGCCTGGAGCTCCGTTTCCATGTCCGCAAGCCGGAACTGGGTCGCCTGGAAGTCGACTATGGCCCGGCCGAACTGGTGCCGGCTCCGGCAGTAGGCAATCGCCTCATCAAGCGCGCGCTGGGCGCCGCCAAGCGAGCAAGCCCCGATGTTGAGCCGGCCGCCATCGAGCCCGGCCATGGCGATGCGAAAGCCCTCGCCTTCAGCACCGAGCCGGTTTTCGACTGGAACCCGCACCTGGTCGAAATGGACAAGGCTGGTCGGCTGGGAGTGCCAGCCGAGCTTCCGCTCCTGGGCACCGAAGGAGACGCCGGGCATGTCCTTCTCGATGACAAGGCAGGAAATCCCGTGCGGACCCTCCGCGCCTGTGCGGACCATGGTGACATAGAGGTCGCTTGCACCGCCGCCGGAGATGAAGGCCTTGGAACCCGAGACGACATAATGGTCGCCTTCGCGCACGGCGCGAGACTTTAGTGCCGCCGCGTCCGAGCCGGAGCCGGGCTCGGTCAGACAATAGCTTGCAATCTGCTCCATGGTCACAAGCGCAGGAAGGTAGCGGGCCTTGACCGCTTCGGCGCCGAACTGGTCGATCATCCAGCTTGCCATGTTGTGGATCGAGATGAAGGCGGAGGTCGAAGGGCAGCCATGGGCCATGGCTTCCATAACAATTGCCGCTTCGAGCCGGCCGAGCCCAGTGCCGCCGGAGGCTTCGGACACGTAGATGGCACCAAAGCCGAGCGCGCCGGCCTTGCGGATGGTCTCAACCGGGAAGATGTGCTTTTCGTCCCAGTAGGCGGCGTGCGGGGTGATTTCTTCCGCCGTAAACCGGCGCGCCAGGTCCTGGATGGCGCGCTGGTCCTGGGTGAGGTCGAACTGTGACATAAGCTGCCCCTAGCAAGCCGATCCGGCTTGCGGGAGAGTGCGAAGCCCGCCGGGGCGGACTCGTTGACGCGGCCGCACGCCTCGCCTAAGGCCTCGCGGCTGCCGCCGTAGGCGCGCCCCACGGTGCCATGTCGGTTGGCTTGAAGTTCGTGTTTGAAGGAACCGCGAGATGAAGCGCACCTATCAGCCGTCCCGGCTGGTTCGCAAACGGCGTCATGGCTTCCGTGCGCGCATGGCGACGCCCGGTGGCCGCAAGGTGCTCGCCAACCGGCGCGCACACGGCCGCAAGAAGCTCAGCGTCTGAAAAGTGCGGGCACGCATCGGCCGCAACCGGCGGTCCGGGCGCGCCGCGACTTTCTTGCCGCCAACCATGGGGTCCGGGTGGTCACTCCCGCCTTCATCCTGCTCGTCCGCATGAACGGTCTTGGCGAGATGCGCTGTGGCTTCACCGTGAGCCGGCGGATCGGCAATGCGGTCGCGCGCAACCGGGCGCGACGGCGGCTGCGTGAGATGGCGCGCCATGTGCTCCCGCAAGCTGGCGTGCCCGGTGCCGACCATATCTTCATCGCTCGTCCACTCCCGACCGAACGGCCCTTTGCCGCCATGGTGGCCGATGCGCGCGCAGCGCTCGCAAAGGCGGCAGGCAAGGTGGCAGCATGAGCAGCGGCACCATGAATGGCAGCGTAAGTGGCAGCGTGAGCCGTGCGCCGGCATCCTCGCGCCTAGGGCCGGTTGCGTTCCTTTTCATTGGGGTCGCGCGCTTGTGGCAGCTGACCTTCTCCGCCATCCTGCCGCCATCCTGCCGCTTCTCGCCAAGCTGCTCGGCCTACGCGATTGAAGCCATCCGAACCCACGGGGCAGCTCGCGGCGGCTGGCTGGCGCTCAGGCGCATCAGCCGCTGCCACCCGTGGGGCGGCATGGGCCATGACCCGGTGCCACCGCCCCGAGAACGCTCCACACCATGACAGGCGAAACCCGCAATCTGGTGCTCGCGGTGGTGCTTTCGGCCATCGTGCTGTTTGGCTGGCAGTTCCTTGCCGAGCGCTATTTCCTGCCGGCACCGCCCCCCCCGCCCGCCGAAAGCACAGCCCCCGGCGGGGCACCAACTCCCGCTGCCGGACCGCTCTTGCCAGAAGCTGCAGTGCCGGCAACGCCTTCCCCAGTCCGCGTTCCGAAAACCGTGGCCGAAGCGGTCGCCGCCTCGCCTCGCATTCCGATCCGCACCCCGCGACTTTCCGGCTCGGTCAATCTTGTTGGGGCGCGGATCGACGACCTCGTCCTTCTCGACCACCGCGTCAGTCTCAAGCCCAATGCGCCACCAGTCCGGCTGTTCGCACCTTCGCCCGGGCCGCAGGCCTATTTCGCCGGTTTCGGCTGGGCGGGGCCCGGCGCACCCCCGCCAGATGCCCGCTGGCGTGCCGATGGCGAGCTGCTGGCCCCCGGCAAGCCGCTCACCCTCTCCTGGACCAACCCGGAGGGTGCGACCTTCGAGATCCGGCTCGAGGTCGACCAGAATTTCCTTTTCACAGCCACCCAGCGGGTGGTGAACGGCAGCGCCGGCGCCGTTGCTGTCCGCCCATTCGGCTACGTCAACCGCACCGGAACTGGCCCCGAGCGCGACGCCTTCAACCTCCATGTGGGGCCGATCGCAGTCATCGAGGGCACGCTCAAGGAAGGCGACGTCGGCTACGACCGGCTGCGCGAACGCGGACCGCAGATCTTCCAGACCAAGGGCGGCTGGCTCGGCATCACCGACAAATACTGGCTGGCCGCGCTCATTCCCGACCAGTCCACGCCCATTGAGATGCGCTTCGCCCACGCCGCTGACGGTGACCGGTTCCAGACCGACTTCGTGGCACCTGCAAAACTGGTGGCCCCCGGTGCAACCGCCGAAACCCGCGCCCATCTCTTCGCTGGCGCCAAGGAAGTCCGGCTCATGAACGCTGTGCGCAAGGCACTTTCTGCGCCCCTGTTCGACCGCGCGCTGGCCTGGGGCTGGTTCTGGTTCCTGGCCCAGCCGATCTTCTGGCTGCTCGCCTTCTTCCATGGACTGCTCGGCAACTGGGGCCTTGCCATCATCGGGCTCACTCTGGTTGTGCGCCTGCTCCTGTTCCCCATTGCCAACAAGCAATACGCCTCAATGGCAAAGCTCAAGGTCTTCGCACCGAAGATGAAGGAAATTCAGGAGCGCTACAAGGATGACAGGGTCCGCCAGCAGCAAGAAATGATGGAGCTTTACAAGAAGGAAAAGATTAACCCCCTTGCAGGATGTCTGCCCATTCTTCTCCAGATTCCCATCTTCTATGCGCTCTACAAAACGCTCCTTATCGCAATCGAAATCCGGCATCAGCCACTCGGGCTGTGGATCAAGGATCTCTCCGCACCCGATCCGCTGACGCCCTTGAACCTTTTCGGCCTGCTTCCATTCCAGCCGCCGGCGGTCATCGCAGTTGGCATGCTCCCGATCCTCCTTGGTGTTACCATGTGGCTCCAGTTCCGGCTCAATCCAGCACCGATGGACGAAGTGCAGAAGATCGTCTTCGCCTGGATGCCGTGGATCTTCATGTTCGTGATGGCGCCGTTCGCAGCCGGCCTCCAGCTCTACTGGATCGTAAACAACATCGTCTCGATCGGCCAGCAATGGTGGCTCAATCGCAAATATGCCTCGCCAGCGCCGGCACCTGCCGGGGGGAAATGACTGCTGCGCCGCCGCGAGAGGCAGCCGAGGCAGCAGCGCGCAAGCTCTTTGCCGGCCCCATTGCCTTCGAGCTCGGGGCGCCGCGGCTTGATATTCTGCCCGCAGATGATCTGCCCGAGCTCGCTTTTGCCGGCCGCTCGAATGTTGGGAAATCCTCGCTTCTCAATGCACTGACTGGCCGAACCGGGCTTGCGCGCACATCAAATACGCCTGGGCGCACGCAAGAGCTCAACTTGTTCCTCGTCGGCGACCCGCCGGCATTCCGGCTCGTCGACATGCCTGGCTATGGCTATGCCGCAGCGCCAAAGGAGGTTGTGAAGCGCTGGACTCGCCTCGTCGGCGATTATCTTTCCGGGCGGCCGAACTTGCGGCGCGTGCTGCTCTTGGTGGACAGCCGGCATGGGCTGAAACCCACCGACCGCGAAGTCATGGCGCTTCTTGACCGTGCCGCTGTGAGCTACCAGCTGGTCTTGACCAAGACCGACAAGGTAAAGGACGCAGCTACTGTTGCCACCCGGGTTGCTGCTGAGGCCCGCGCGCACCCGGCAGCGCACCCGGACGTGCTCGCAACAAGCGCTGCAAAGGGCCATGGCGTTGCGGGTTTGCGCCTGGCGGTGCATGCGGCAATCGCAACCTAAAGCTGTCGAAAATCGGGCGCGCATTGGGCCGTGAATACTGCTAAGCAAGCGCCCAAGGAGACAGGCCCATGATCGCTCTTGACAGTCTGCGCATCGGCGGGCGCGAGCTCCTGCCTTTGGTCGAGGGCGGCAAGGGCATTTCCGCAACCAACCACCGCTCGTCGGGTGCCTGGGCGGCAACAGGAGGCATTGGCACGATCTCTGCCGTCAATGCCGACAGCTATGATGCCGACGGCCTCCCCGTTCCCCAAGTCTATCGCGAAAAGACTCGGGTCGGTCGCCATGAGGAGCTTATCGCCTATGCGATCGAAGGTGCAGTCGAGCAGGTGAAACGCGCCTTTGATATCGCGGCTGATGAACTTCGCGCTGGGCGCGGCGCACTCAACATCAATGTGCTTTGGGAGATGGGCGGAGCGCAGCGCGTGCTCCATGCCGTGCTCGAGCGCACTCGCGGGCTGGTGCATGGTGTCACTTGCGGCGCTGGCATGCCCTATCGGCTGGCCGAGATCGCAGCCGCCTATGGAGTCAATTATTATCCGATCATTTCCTCAGCACGTGCCTTCCGCGCACTTTGGAAGCGGGCCTATTCCAAGCTGGCCGAGTGGCTTGGTGCGGTCGTCTATGAAGATCCCTGGCTTGCCGGCGGCCACAATGGTTTGTCCAACGCCGAGGACCCCCTGCAGCCTGAGCCGCCCTATCCGCGGGTGCGCGAGCTGCGCGCCGTGATGCGGGAGAGCGGCATATCTGATGACGTGCCGATCGTGATGGCAGGGGGTGTGTGGTATCTGCGCGAGTGGAAGGACTGGATTGGAAACCCGGAGCTCGGCACCATCGCCTTCCAGTTCGGCACCCGTCCTCTGCTTACCAAGGAAAGCCCAATTCCCGACGCCTGGAAGGCGAAGCTGACCAGCATCGAGGAGGGGGATGTCCTGCTCCATCGCTTCTCGCCCACGGGCTTTTATTCCTCGGCAGTGCGGAATCCCTTCCTACGCGAGCTCGAAGCCCGTTCCGAGCGGCAGATCGCCTTCTCAACCGAAGCCGCTGGCGATCATCAGTATGTGCTCGATGTCGGGGTGGCGCGCGGGCGAACCTATTATGTCACGCGGGATGACCTGCTGCGCGCTCGCAGCTGGGCCGGCCAGGGCTTTACGGAAGCGCTGAAGACTCCAGACAATACGCTTGTCTTCGTCACCCGCGAGAAGCGGGCGGAAATCCGCCGCGACCAGACTGACTGCATGGGCTGCCTGTCCCACTGTCAATTCTCGGCCTGGAAGGACCATGACGACCATTCAACCGGCCGCCTTGCGGATCCCCGCAGCTTCTGCATCCAGAAGACCCTGCAAGACATCGCCCATGGCGGCGACCCGGACCGGAACCTCATGTTTGCTGGCCACGCTGCGCATAATTTCCGCACCGACCCCTTCTATTCCAATGGGTTCATCCCGACAGTGCGCGAGCTCGTGGACCGCATCCTCACCGGAGACTGAGCCTCAGCTGGCGCGGTTTTCGCTCGGAGCGTCAACTCCAAGCGCTTGGAACACTGCTGCCAGGAAGCGGGCATGGTCCCAAGCGGAACGGTCGGGCTGGAAGCCCATGCGCACGATGACGGTGCGAGTCTCGGGCACGATGGTCACATACTGGCCGCCATAGCCGGCGAGCTCGATGGTGCGGCCCGGTTCTCCCGGCACGCCGCCGCGAAACCAGGTCTGCGTGCTATATTCGCCCTTCGAGAGGGCGCTCGGCGTCCGCATCCGCCGGACCCAGGCTTCCGGCACCACTTGCCGCCCCTTCGCCCGGCCCATGTCCGCCAACATGAGGCCAAAACGGGCCCAGTCGTTGGCGGAGGCGAGCACGAAGGTGGAGCCGAGGAAATCGCCTTGCGCGTCCTGCTCGAACAGCGCCGAGCGCATGCCAACAGGCGCGAACAGCGCCTCCTCCGGAAAGCGGTTCCAGGCGTCACGGTCACGCCTCGCGCGAAGCCTGGCAACCCGCATCAGGATGTTCGTGTCGCCCGAGGAATAGGCAAAGCGCGTGCCTGGCGGGTCGCGCAGGGGCTTGGCTGCCGCAAAGCGCGAAGCCGAAGGCTCAGCATAAAGCATTCGCCCCGGATCCGCCGGGCCAGCATAGGTCTCGTCGAACGCAAGGCCTGACTCCATGTCAAGAAGATGGGCAAGGCGAATGGCACGGCGGCCGTCGGTCCATTCCGGAAGGAGCCCTTCATCGTCGAGCCTGAGCTTCCCCTCTGCGACCAGAATGCCAATGAGCACGGCGGCAACCGTCTTCGACATGGAGGCGGAATAATGCGGCGTGGTTGGGCCCCAGCCGTCGGCATGGGCCGCGGCAACGAGCTGGCCCTGGTGGACGATGACGACCGAGCGCGTGACCGGGTCCTTCGCCCGATTGCCGAAGCTTCCAGGCACAAAGGCGGCGGCAACTGCAGTCTCGAGCGCCTGGCGGTCGGCGATGAGGCCGTCGGCATTGCCTGATGCCGCATCGCCGGCCGGGAAGGGGCGCGGATCGGGTGCGACCCGGACCGGCGTGCCCGGCCCCTGCCCTTCCCGTCCGACAGCGCAGCCGAGGCCGGGCGTGTGGCCAGCGCTTGCAAGGGTCAGGCCGAAGCGGCCGGCGCGCACTTCGCCTTTCTCCCGGTCGATGCTGGCGCGGAACAGCGCCAGACGCGGATCAACGTCGGGCCCAAGATCATGGGGCCAGACATCCTCGGGCGCGCGGCCCTGGACAAAGACAGCCGTGCAGATCGTGCGGGCAACATAGCCAGCGCCGACATCCGCCACCTCGCCAAGCTCCCGGACCTCGCCGCAGCCGGCAAGCGCGGCAGCAGCGAGGGCCGCCAAGGCTTGCGCACGCGCCTGTCTCTGCAACCATGGCCCCATGATTCGCTTCCTTCTCCTCGCCCTTGCCGCGCCGCTCGCCGCGCAGGAAGCCCCACCGGTGATGCCCGCCGGTGAAGCGCCCGTGCCAAGGACCGAGACGGTGGCGCTCGAGACCGCGCAGGGCACGATCCGGATCGCAGTCGAAGTGGAGCGTGCACCCGTGACCGCGGCCAATTTCCTGCGCTATGTGCGCGAGAAGCGCCTTGATGGCGCGAGCTTCTACCGGGCGCTCCGGCTGACCCCCGATGGGACCTATGGCCTGATCCAGGGCGGCCTGAAAAACGACCCCAAGCGCGTGCTGCCGCCGATCGCGCACGAGTCGACCGCAAAGACCGGCCTTTCCCATGTTGATGGCGCCATCTCGATGGCACGCGCCGCACCAGGCTCAGCGCAGGGGGACTTCTTCATCATCATCGGGGGCCTCCCCGCGCTCGACGCACAGGCCTCGGGCGAGGGCGACATTGCCGGCTATGCCGTCTTCGGCCGCGTGATCGAGGGGATGGAGGTGGCAAAAGCGATTCTTGCAGCACCGGTCGATCCCGATGCCGGCGAGGGGGCCATGAAGGGCCAGATGATCGCCGCC
The DNA here is from genome assembly GCF_053487655.1 of Thermaurantiacus sp. Taxonomy (NCBI): domain Bacteria; kingdom Pseudomonadati; phylum Pseudomonadota; class Alphaproteobacteria; order Sphingomonadales; family Sphingosinicellaceae; genus Thermaurantiacus; species Thermaurantiacus sp. The sequence continues at coordinate 48,193 of NZ_JBRCLD010000032.1, forward strand.
CCGGTCCGGATCATCCGCGCCACCCGCCTTCCCTGAGGCGGCTCGGCACCAGGTGGACGCGGGATCGGGGCGGACCTCTTGCGCTCTGGTTACGCGTGCGAGCTGCAGCCCCTTGACACGCTTCGCGTTCCGTCGTGAGGTGGGCTTGGGAGAGGGGTATGGAACCGGAGATCTGGCCGGCCGAGCCGCAAGAGGAGGGAATTGCAGGCGAGATGATGGCTGGCGCGGCGGGACTTGGCGTGGTCGCAATTGCCATGCTGTTCCTGCTCGATCTCGCGCTTGGCTGGCACCTCGCCAGCTAAGCCTCGAAGCGGGAGGTTGACGCCGGGCGCCCGGCGATGGCTAGCAGCACGCAAGAAAGGCGTGCCATGGCAGATAAGGAAGCGGACAACCCGAGCTTAGAGACATGGGCGGCCCTTGCCGCACGCGAAGTGAAGGGGCGCGATCTCACCTGGCACACGCCCGAGGGAATCGCCGTGAAGCCGCTTTATACCGAAGCCGATCTTCCCCGCCTGCCGCCCGGCCTTCCCGGTTTTGCGCCCTATACCCGGGGAATCCGCGCCACCATGTATGCGGGCCGGCCCTGGACGATCCGCCAATATGCCGGCTTCTCAACCGCCGAGGAATCGAACGCCTTCTACCGCCGCAACCTCGCAGCCGGGCAGATGGGCCTCTCGGTCGCCTTCGATCTTGCGACCCACCGCGGCTATGACAGTGACCACCCACGCGTCGTTGGCGATGTCGGGAAGGCGGGGGTTGCCATCGACACGGTTGAGGACATGAAGATCCTGTTCGACGGCATTCCATTGGACCGCATGTCCGTCTCAATGACGATGAACGGTGCTGTGCTGCCCACCATGGCCTTCTACATCGTCGCTGCCGAAGAACAGGGGGTGCCGGCAGCGAAGCTCGAAGGGACCATCCAGAACGACATTCTCAAGGAATTCATGGTCCGCAACACCTACATCTATCCGCCCGAGCCTTCGATGCGGATCGTCGCTGACATCATTGCCCACACGGCCAAGGAGATGCCGAAGTTCAATTCCATCTCCATCTCCGGTTACCACATGCACGAGGCGGGTGCGACGGCAGTGCAGGAGCTTGCCTTCACGCTCGCCGACGGCATGGAATATGTGCGCGCCGCGATGAAGCAGGGGTTGCCGGTTGATGCCTTCGCCGGCCGCCTCTCCTTCTTCTTCGCAATTGGCATGAATTTCTTCATGGAAGTGGCGAAGCTCCGCGCCGCGCGCCTGCTCTGGTCGGGCATTATGCAGGGATTCGGCGCCACGGATCCCAAGAGCTGGATGCTGCGCACCCACTGCCAGACGAGCGGTGTCTCGCTCCAGGAGAAAGACCCGTACAACAATGTGGTGCGCACCACTGTCGAGGCGCTGGCGGCGGCACTTGGCGGCACCCAGTCGCTCCATACCAACGCGCTCGACGAAGCGATCGCGCTTCCTACCGACTTCTCCGCCCGGATTGCCCGCAACACCCAGCTCATCCTCCAGGAAGAGACGGGGATCACCAAGGTCGTCGATCCGCTGGGCGGCTCCTACTATATCGAGGCGCTCACAGAGGAGCTCGCCGACAAGGCGTTCGCCCTCATCCAGGAAGTCGAAGCGATGGGCGGGATGACGGCCGCCGTCGCCAGCGGCTGGCCCAAGGCCGAGATCGAGAAGGCCGCAGCTGCCAAGCAGGCCGGAATCGATTCCGGCGAGACGGTGATCGTCGGCGTCAACCGCTTCCAGCCAGCCAATGACGATGTGCCTGAGCTTCTCGAGGTGGACAACCGCGCCGTCAGGGACTCCCAGATCGCGCGCCTCGCCGAAGTACGAGCCCGGCGGGACCCGGCGCGAGTGAAGGCCACGCTGGCCGCACTCGCAGACGGGGCGCGCGGCCAGGCAAACCTGCTTGCGCTTGCCATCGAGGCCGCCCGCGCTCGCGCAACACTTGGCGAGATTTCCGATGCGCTTGAGAGTGTGTTCGGCCGCCATGTTGCCGAAGTGAAAACGGTGACGGGCATCTACGGGCCCCGCCTTGCCCGCCACCCGCTGACCGCCATGGTGAAGGAAGGGATCGACTCGGTCGCAGCAAGGCTCGGCCGCAAGCCGCGCGTGCTGATCGTCAAGATGGGGCAAGATGGCCATGACCGTGGCGCCAAGGTGGTGGCCTCGGCCTATGCCGATCTCGGCTTCGAAGTGATGGTGGGCCCGCTGTTCCAGACGCCAGCGGAAGCCGCCGCACTTGCACTCGACTTCGGCGCTGACGTGGTGGGCGCCTCGAGCCTCGCTGCCGGCCACAAGACGCTCGTGCCCGAGCTCATCCGGGCACTCAAAGACTCCGGCCGGCCCGACATCCGCGTGGTTGCCGGCGGAGTCATCCCGCCAGACGACTATGCCATGCTGAAGGACGCAGGCGTGCAAGCCATCTTCGGCCCCGGCACCAATGTCGTCGAGGCGGCCGCCGAGCTGCTGCGCCTCCTTGGCCACAACATGCCCCCCCTCGAGGCCGAAGCGGCGGAATGAGGAGGCGGGCGAGGCGGCGGCGAAGCGCGTCCTCGAGGAGCGCGAAGAGACAGTTGCTGTGAACCCGGTGCTGGCGGTCGGCTAGGGCAGCTCCGTCAGACCGAGCTCCGCTTCGGCGAGCGCCCGGAGCTCCGGGGCCAATGGCGGCGGTGAAAGATCGAGCCCTTCCGACAGGCGCTCGGCGATATGGGCAAGTCCAGCAATCCGGGCATGCGCCTTGCTGTTGGCGCCGACGAGATGCCAGGGGGCGAATGCCGTATCCGTCGCCTCAAGCATGTCTTCGATGGCGACTTCATAGGCTGCCCGCTTGCGGCGGTTGCGGAAATCCTCCGTGCCCATCTTCCAGCGCTTCCAAGGGTCCATCAGCCGCTCGCGGAAACGCGCGTCCTGTTCCTTCTGGCTGATGTGGAGGAAGAGCTTGATGATAACCACACCCGCCTCGGCAAGCATGCGCTCGGTCTCGACAATCTCGCCATAGGCGCGGCGCCACGCGTCTTCCGCAGCGAAACCCTCGACTCTCTCGACCAAGACTCGGCCATACCAGGTACGGTCGAAGATGGTCCATTCGCCCGTCGCCGGCAGCCAGCGCCAGAAGCGCTGGAGCCAGTGCTCCGCCTTCTCCTGCGGGCTCGGCGCAGCGATTGGCACCACTTCGAAAAAGCGCGGGTCAAGCTCGGCAGTCAGCCGCTTGATGAGGCCGCCCTTGCCGGCTGCGTCCCAGCCCTCGATCAGGATGAGACCAGAGCGACCGCCCCGGCGGCAGGCGGTCTGGAGCGCGTAGAGCCGAAGCTGAAGGGCCTTCAGCCTCGCCTCATAATCGTCCGGAGCCTTGGGATGGGCGAGCCTGGCCAGCCGGCTCACGCCGCGCGCGCCTTCCTTGGCGCCTCCGCACGGGCCTTGGCGAGCTTCTTCAGGAGCATGTCGCGCTTCAAGCGCGAGAGATGGTCAATGAAGAGGATGCCATTCAAATGGTCCATCTCGTGCTGCAGGCAGGTCGCAAGCAGACCGTCGAGCACCTCGTCATGCTCGACCCAATGCTCATCCAGCCAGCGCGCACGGATGATGGCCGGCCGCTCGACTTCCGCATATTGGTCAGGAACCGAGAGGCAGCCCTCATTGTAGACCGAGCGCGCGTCTGACGGGTCGAGAAGCTCGGGGTTGATGAAAACGCGCGGGTTTGGCGTGCCCTTCCCTTCCGCGTCCGGCGGCCCATCGGCAAGGTCCATGACGAGAAGGCGGAGCGGCACATCCACTTGCGCTGCCGCAAGGCCGATGCCCGGTGCGGCATACATGGTCTCAAACATGTCAGCGATAAGCGCGCGGATCTCGTCTGTCATGGCTGCAACGGGTGCCGAGATGCGCCGGAGCCGGGGATCGGGAACTTCAAGAATGGGGCGAATGGCCATCCTTGCAATCTAGGCAAGGCCTGGCCACGTGAAAAGCCCAAGGCTCAAAGCGGGCGGCGGAGGCGGAGCGCCTGGGCGAGCGTGCCTTCGTCCAGATGGTCGAGCTCACCGCCGACCGGCACTCCATGCGCAAGCTGGCTCACCTTGACGGGTAGGCCAGCGAGGCGCGCGGCGACATGATGGGCGGTGGTCTGGCCCTCGAGGGTCGCGTTCATGGCGAGCACCACTTCGGTCACCCCGTCGAGCCGGGTGAGAAGGCGGGGGATCGAAAGATCCTCAGGCCCCACACCATCAAGCGCCGACAACAGCCCGCCGAGCACATGGAAGCGGCCCGGAAACAGCCGCGCCCGGTCCAGCGCCCAGACATCGGCCACATCGGCAACCACGCACAGCAACGTCGGGTCACGCCGGGGATCGGTGCAGATCCGGCAGGGCGAGACGACATCGAGATTGCCGCATTCAGGGCATTCGCCAAGCGCTGCCGCAACCCGAGCGAGCGCGTCCACGAGCGGGGTGAGCAACCGCTCGCGATGTTTCAGGAGATGAAGGAGGGCGCGGCGGGCCGAGCGGGGGCCAAGGCCCGGAAGCCGCGCCAGCATTGCCTGGGCGATCTCAAGTTCGTCAGCTCCGGTTGCGTGCGGCGTGGCCATTGCTAGGGCCCTGCCATGCGCCTCGCCTTCATGGGAACCCCCGAATTCGCCGTGCCGGCACTCGATGCCCTGGTGGAAGCCGGGCACGAGATTGCAGCTGTCTATACCCAACCGCCGCGGCCGGCCGATCGCGGTCGGCTCACCCCCTCCCCAGTGCAGCGCCGCGCCGAGAAGCTGGGGCTCAGCCTCCACACGCCAGCGCGCCTGCGCGGAGCAGAAGAAGAGTTTCAAGCCCTTGCGCTCGATGCCGCAGTGGTGGCGGCCTATGGGCTCATCCTGCCGCACACCATCCTCGCCGTACCACGGCTGGGCTGCTTCAACATCCATGCCTCGCTGCTGCCGCGCTGGCGCGGAGCAGCCCCGATCCAGCGCGCAATTCTTGCTGGCGATACCGAGACGGGTGTGACCATCATGCGCATGGAGCCCGGCCTCGACACCGGCCCCATGCTTCTGAAGCAATCGACGGCCATCGATAGCAAGACTGCAGGCGCACTTGCCGCCGAACTTGCAGCAATCGGCGCGCGGTTGATAGTCCAGGCGCTGGCAGCGCCCGAGGCCCTGGTGGCAACGCCGCAAGACGATGCGCTTGCCACATGGGCTCCCAAGATCGCCAAGGCGGAAGCCCGGATCGACTGGCGGCTGCCGGCCGTTGCCATCGAGCGGCTGGTCCGGGCAATGCAGCCTGCGCCGGGCGCCTGGTTTCTGGCTGGCGACCGGCGGATCAAGCTGCTCGCCGCTGAACTGGCCGGCGAGGGGACAGGAGCACCAGGTCTGCTTGCAGGCGATGGCGTGGTGCAATGCGGCACCGGTGCGCTCCGGCTTCTTGCCGTCCAGCCGGCCGGCCGCCCCGCCATGGCAGGCGATGCCTGGCTGCGCGGAGCCCGCCTGGGTGCTGGAGCGCGGCTGGCATGACCCGCTTTCGCCTGACGCTTGAGTGGGACGGCCGTGGCTTCATGGGCTGGCAGCGCCAGGCCCACGGCCCGTCGGTGCAGGAAGCGCTGGAGGTCGCCCTTCATGCCGTAACTGGGGAAAGGCAGAGGTTTCACGCCGCCGGGCGCACCGATGCCGGAGTCCACGCCCTTGCGATGCCAGCCCATGTCGATGTGGCGCGGCCGATTTCGGCGTTCCGGCTGATGGAGGCGCTGAACGCACGGCTGCGCGCAGCCACAGCGCCGATCGCCGTCCTCGACTGCGTCGAGGCGCCAGCAGATTTCCACGCCCGCTTCTCCTGCACTGGGCGGGCCTATTGCTACCGGCTGGTCATGCGCAGGGCGCCACTCACGCTCGAGGCTGGCCGGGCCTGGCGCGTACCACGGCGGCTTGAGCTTGAAGCGATGCGCGCTGCAGCCCGCCACCTCCTTGGCCGGCACGATTTCACGACCTTCCGCTCGGTCCACTGCCAGGCGGCCTCGCCCGTCAAGACTTTGGACCGGTTGGACCTGCTTGAAGTCGACCCTGAGCGAATCACAATCGTGGCCGAAGCGCGCTCCTTCCTTCACCACCAGGTCCGCTCGATGGTGGGCGCACTGGTGCTGGTCGGACTCGGCCGATGGCCGGTGGCACGCGTGGGCGAAGCCCTGGCCGCGCGCGATCGCACCGCACTGGCGCTCAACGCCCCGCCCGATGGGCTATATTTTGCCGCAGCGCACTACAGCAATGTGTCGGGAAAGTTTACAGTTGATAACCGGCCAAAAGTCGGAAGCCTTTGATTCTTGGGACCAGCCGAAATTGGCACGTTTTTTGCTGGTGAGTGGGGACTGGTGGCGGTAAGCGGAGCGCAGGGAACGGCATGATGCGCGATGAGAAAGGCCCTGGCAGCCGCAGCGCCCTTCTGGTGTGGCTGATCGGGCTTGCCCTTGGGATCGCAGCAGGCGCGCTCACTGCCAAGATCCTGCTGCCGCCGCGCGATACGCTCACTCCTCCTGTCGATGGTTCGGTCAGGGATCGGTTCCTGAACCCTTGAGCGGGTCGGCAAGGATTTCTGCCGGCGGCGGATGGCCGAGAAACGCTTCCGGACTCGCGGTGCGGCCATAGGCACCGGCCATGAACAGGGCGAGGAGGTCGCCGACAGCCGTCTCGGGGAGGGTCACCGCGTCGGCCAGCCGATCGAGCGGCGTGCACAGGCAGCCGACGACATTGGCCGTCTCGAAGGGGCCATGGCTGCGCAAGGCATTGACCAGCGGATAGTTGCGACGGATCACGGTGCCGAAATTGCCGCTGGCAGCAAGCTGGTGGTGGAGACCGCCGTCAGTCACGAGGAACAGCTTCCCCGCTGAGTGCTTCCGGTCGATGACCCTGGTCAGATAGACTCCCGCCTCGGCCACAAGGTAGCGACCCAGTTCAAGCGCGAAGGCGCTCTTGCCAAGGATGGCGGGGCGAGCTGCGAGCCTTTGCGAAAGCGCGGTGCCGACGGCTTCCAGATCGAGCGGACGGTCAGCCGGGAAATAGGGCACGCCAAGGCCGCCGCCGAGGTTGACAAGCCGAACTGGAGCCGGGGCGGCTGCAGCAAGCCCCGCCACAAGATCAAGCGTTGCGGCCTGGGCTTCGGCGATCGCTTCTGCATCGAGATTCTGCGAGCCGGCAAAAACATGGAACCCCATGAAATCGAAGACGGGGTCAGCAAGATATTCGAGCACCGCTGGGGCATCGGCGGCATCGACTCCAAACGGGCGGGCGCCGCCCCCCATGCGCATGCCAGCGCCGCGCAGTTCAAAGGGCGGATTGATCCGCAGCAGAACCGTCGCCTGGCGCCCGAGACGCGCGGCGATCGCATGAGCGCGGGCAGCCTCGCCGGCCGACTCGAGGGAGAGAACTGCGCCGCAGCCGATGGCCGCGACAAGCTCGCGGTCACGCTTGCCAGGACCAGCGAAGCTGATGGCGTGCGCTGCCATTCCAGCTGCGGTCGCGCGCGCAAGCTCGCCTGCAGAGGCCACATCGAAGCCGTCGACAAGCGGCGCAAGGGCGCGCAGCAGCTCGGGCATGGGATTGGCCTTGACAGCATAGTGGATGCGCAAAGCGGGGGGCATGGCAGCCCGGACTGCTGCGATCCGGGCGCGCACAAGGCCCATGTCGTAGACGAATAGGGGCGTGTCTCCAGCATCCTCGGCCCAGGCTTCGGCTGGGCGGCCGGCGATGAGCAACCGGCCGTCCTGGTCGCGCGCAAAGCCGCTAGGCATGCGCGAATCAGGATCACTCATCCGCCATAATCCTGGCGCAGCCTCACACGGTCGATCTTGCCATTGGGCGAAAGCGGCAGGCTGGCAAGAAAGCAGATGTCAGACGGCATGAAGTGGCTCGGGGCCTCGCGCCGGAACTGGGTTGCAAGCCGGGCCCTTGCGTCCGCTTCCGAAAGGCCCGCAGCCAGGACAGCAACCAGGCGGATCCGCATGCCAGCAGCTGGATCTGGAACGCCGAGTGCAACGGCGGCGGAAACGGCACCGCTTGCAATCGCCACCTCCTCGATTTCGGTCGGCGACACGCGCATGCCCATGGTCTTGATGGTCTCATCCTTGCGGCCGATGAAGCGCAGCAGCCCGTCAGCCTCGCGCACCACTGTATCGCCAGACCAGACGGCAGTGCCCCCGAAGTGCGAAGCCGGCGGCGCAGGGCGAAAGCGCTGCGCCGTGCGCTCACAGTCGCGCCAATAGCCTTTGGTGACCAAGGGCCCGCAATGGACCAGCTCGCCCGGTTCGCCATCTTTTGTCAGGCTGCCGTCGGGCCGCACGACCAGCACTTCCGCACCGGGGATGGCGCGACCGATACTCCATGGATGCGTATCGACCAGCTCGGGTGGAAGGGTCGTCGAGCGGAACGCTTCCGTCAGCCCATACATGAGATGGAGCCGGGCGTCAGGGAAGCGCCGCCGCAGCGCGCGCACCGTCGGCTCTGGCATCCGCCCGCCGCTCGCGGAAAGGGTGGAGAGGCGAGTCTTGGGCCAATCAAGTTCGGCGAGCTGCATCCAAAGCGGTGGAACGGCGGCAAGCTGGGTCGCCCCGTGGCGCACTGCAGCTGCCACCACGTCGCGCGGGGTAAGGTAATCGAGCAGGATGACTGCAGCCCCAGCGTGGAACGCCGTCGTCAGCTGCGAGAAGCCGAAATCGAACGAGAAGGGAAGGACGGCGAGCACGCGATCCTGCGCCGCCGTGCCCAGGTAGGAGGCAACACTAGCTGCACCGACAAGAAGATTGCGGTGGGTCACCATCACACCCTTGGGCCGGCCAGTTGACCCGGAGGTGTAGAAGAGCATGGCAAGGCAATCGCCGCCCGGCGGGTCGGGGAGCGCCGCTGCTGCTGCCGCAAGCCCTGGCCAGTCGTCCTCGAGAGTGAGGACTGGGCAGGGCGGCGCTGCAAGCAGGGCAGCGCGCGGCGCATGGGTCAGGAGCAAGCGTGCCTCCGCATCGGCAAGAATGTGGGCGACCTGCGGGCCCTTCAGCAGCGGATTGACCGGGACTGCCACGCCGCCGGCCCGACTGATGGCGAACAGGGCAACGACGGCCTCCGGAAGTTTCGGCAGGAAGACGGCCACCCGGTCGCCGGGCGCAATCTGGGCAGCAAGCCCGGCCGCAACCCGGTCCACCAGAGATTGGAGCTCACCATGCGTGATCGCGCCCTGGCGGAACAGGAGCGCAGGCGCGGCCGGGTCGGCCTGGCCGAGCAGCTGGTCCAGCCGGGCGGGTTCTCTTGCCGTCACGAGTCGAACGGGTTCCGGGCGCTGCGCAAGCTAAGCCTGATGGGCACGCCATCGAGGTCGAGATCACTGCGAAGCGTGTTGACGAGATAGCGCTCGTAGCTCTTGGGCAGGGCATCGAGCCGCGTGCCGAAGAGAATGAAGGTCGGCGGTCGAGTGCGGGCCTGGGTGATAAAGCGCAGGCGGATCCGCTTGCCTTGAGGTGCAGGCGGCGGGTTGCGGGCGATTGCAGTCTCGAACCAGCGGTTGAGCTGGCCCGTTGGAATCCTGCGGCTCCAGCGCTCGCGCGCTGCAAAGGCAGCGCGCACCAGCGCATCAAGCCCCTTGCCAGTCCGCCCAGAAACCGCAAGCAGGGGCACGCCCTTCACTTGGGCAAGCCCCTCTGCAAGTGCCGCCTTCACGCCATTGAACAGGCGGCTCTGGTCTTCGGCCACATCCCATTTGTTGAGCGCGACGACGAGCGCCCGGCCTTCCGCAAGCACGCGGTCGGCGATACGGAGATCCTGCGCCTCGAGCCCGCGTGTCGCATCGAGCAGCAGGACCACCACTTCGGCGAAATCGACGGCGCGGTCGGCGTCTTGCAAGGCGAGCCGTTCCAGCCTGTCATCGACCTTGGCGCGCCGGCGCTGGCCGGCCGTGTCGATGAGGTGCAGCGCCCGCCCCTCAAACGACCAGGGGATCCGGATCGAATCCCGAGTAATCCCAGCCTCCGGGCCCGTCAGCAGCCGCTCCTCCCCGAGCAGCCGGTTGATGAGGGTGGACTTGCCGGCATTGGGCCGGCCGACGATGGCAAGCTGGAGAGGTGCCTCCCCTGTGCCGGATGCTCTTTCCGTTCCGAAATCGGGTGCCGGCAGATGCGGGGCAAGGGCTGCAAACAGGTCGGCGAGGCCCTCGCCATGCGCGGCCGACAAGGCAACGGGTTCCCCAAGGCCAAGAGAAAAGGCGTCAGCAAGGCCGGCCTCGGCCACGCGACCCTCGGCCTTGTTGGCAACGAGGATGACAGGAACCCGCGCCTCGGTGCGAAGCCAGCGGGCGAAATGGCGGTCGCCTTCGGTCACTCCGGCGCGTGCGTCGACCACGAATATGGCGACACTGGCTTGGGCGAGCGCAGCAGCAGACTGGGCGCGCATGCGCCCTTCGAGACTTTCGACTTCGGCTTCCTCCAGACCGGCGGTGTCGATAACCGTGAAAGCAAGGTCAAACAGCTTCGCTTCGCCCTCGCGTCTGTCGCGAGTGACGCCGGGCCGGTCGTCGACGAGGGCAAGACGCTTGCCGACCAGACGGTTGAAAAGCGTGGACTTGCCGACATTTGGCCGGCCGAGGAGCACGACCTTCGGCGGGGGGCGGCCGGCCGCAGTTCCCCCCTCTTGCGCAGCGTCCATGGCCTAGCGGAAGGCGCGGACGATGCCGTCGTCGGTCAGGATGTAGAGGACCATGTTGGCAACGACGGGCGGCAGGAAGGCCGGCGCGCCGAGCTTGCGCTCGCCAAGCTTCCTGCCGTCGCCCGGGTCGAGCTCTACAAGGCGACCGTGTGACGAGACCAGGATGAGCCGGTCTCCGGCGAGCACTGGGCCAGCCCATTCGATGGCGCCGCTGCGTTTCTTCGGCCTGGCATAGCGGTCGAGCTGGGTGACCCAGCGGATCTTGCCGTCGCCGCGCGTGAGCGCGACGACCTGCGCGTCGGTTGTAACAACAAACAGGAATGCGCCTGCAACAGCAGGCGTTGAGACACCTGCAAAGCTCCGCTCCCAGACCCGCTGGCCGGTCGCAAGCTCGATGGCGACCATGCGCCCGCCATGGCCGATGGCAAAGACTCGACCGCGATCGATGACCGGTGAGGCAACGATTGCTGAGAGGGCGCCGAGCGCCGTGGTGCGGCCGGTGCGGGCCAGCTGGTCTTGCCAGACGGTGCGGCCATTTTCGACTCGAAGCGCGAACAGCTCACCAGAGGCGAAGCCCGCAACCACTGTACCAAGCTCAACAGCAGGCGCTCCCGGGCCGAGGATGGCCGCCGGCTCGAGCGTGGCCGTCACTTGCCAGAGCTGCTCGCCCGTGGCGGCCGAAAGCGCCGTCAGCCGGTTGTCCTGGGTCATCACGAGCACCCGTCCGTCCGCAACGGTCGGTGCACCGCGCAAAGGCACTCCGATCCGGACCCGCCAGAGCTCGGACCCAGTCGCTGCATCGAGCGCAACGGCATCCCCCGTTCCGGTCGCAGCAAAAACCCGGTCACCGTCGAGGCTCACTCCACCGCCAAAAGCTGGCCTGCTCGCTTGGCGGCGTGCCGGGACCAGACGCGCCTCCCACAGCCGGGCGCCAGTGTCGGCGGCAAAGGCCCTGACCAGGCCATCCGTGTCGATCGTCACCATCCGGTTGGCAAGGATGACAGGAGTGGCGTTCAGACGTCGCGTGGGATCAGAGCCGCGACCGATCGAGACCCTAAACAGCGGCTCAGTGCCTGGGCCAAGTGCCAAGCGGCCCATGTTCTTGGCCGCCGAGCCACCGGCCTGGGTCCAGGCCGGGTTGACCACTGCTGGTGGCAGCACGACCTCAAGATCGCGAAGCTCGGCTTCGGCTTCGACCGCGCGCTCAAAGTCGAGAACGGAAATGCGCTCACCCAGGGTCTGGCTGGCGGGCGGTGCTCTCCGGAACAGGCCGCTGCGCTCGCCGCGGTTGCAGCCGGCAAGCGCAAGCGAGGCAAGCAGGAAGACGATGGGCCAGCCGGCCCGGCGACACATCATCAGTCAGAAGCCCCAGACGGCTTGGCAGCCTCGGCAGGGGGCAGGCTTGCAACTTGTGGCAGACGACTCTCCGTCTGGGCGCTTGTGTCCTGCCCCAGCATGGCTGCCATTTGCTCGGCGCGGTCGCGCTGGGTTTCCGGCGCCTCAGCTGTTCGCGCAAGCCGCAGGAAAAGGGCTGCTGCATCCGCCTCGCGGCCAGCGCGCAAATGGGCGATGGCGGCAAGCTCGGCAACTGCCGGGAACCAGGGGCTGTCGCCTTCGAGGAAGGGGCGGGCCCGGGCGATGATGGCCTCAGGGGCAAGCGAATCGGCTTGCAACCGGAGCGCCTGGATCGCAGCAAGATCCCGAAATGGCGCTGCCACATCAGGGTCTGCTGCCACGGCATCGAGGAGACGCTGGGCGGCCTTTCTATCACCCCGGTTGGTCAGAAGCGCTGCCTCGATGAGGGAAGCCATGGCACGTTGGCCCGCAGTTCCGGCCGCGCGCACTTCAGCAAGCGGCGCATCCGCCTGGGCGCTCTCCCCGGCCTCGATCGCCCGCACTGCGAGGAAGAGCTTCTCGCTGTGTGCCTCGCGGGTCTTCTCCGTCTGCTCGCGCCAGAACAGGAAGCCGGCAAACGCAAGCAGGCCGGCACCCACGGCAAGCAGAATCCAGCGGCCCCATTCCTTGAGGAACGTCTGGACAGCATCGCGGCGATATTCCTCGTCAACCTCGCGCAGGAAGGCTTCGTCTGCACGGGCCGCGGGCGGCAGTGGCGGTTGGGCCAAAACTCTCTTCCCTGAAGCGGTCGCGGAAATCTCCTAGCCCGCGGTGCCAGCAAAGCGCAATCCGGCTTGCCGGGCATCGCCGAGCGTTGGGCGATCAAGGCTTCGGCTGATAGACTTCCGCATCGGCAGGGAAGCTGCGGTCGCGCACCGCTGCTGCATAGCGGCGAGCGGCATCCGCGATCCGGCCGGAAAAGTCGTCGAACCGGCGCACGAAGCGAGGCACGCGCTCGAACATGCCGAGCATGTCGTCGATAACGAGCACCTGCCCGTCGCAGACAGCAGACGCGCCAATGCCAATGACCGGGCAGGAAACGGCCTGCGTGATGGTGCGCGCCAGCGGCTCAACCACGCCTTCGACGACGAGTGCAAACGCACCGGCTGCCGCGATCGCGCGTGCATCGCCGAGGATCTTTGCTGCTTCCGCTTCGCTTCGTCCGCGGGCGCCATAGCCGCCAAGCGCGTTCACCGCCTGCGGCGTGAGACCGACATGACCGACAACCGGGATGCCGCGCTGGACCAAAAACGCAACCGTTGGGCTGAGCACTTCACCGCCTTCCATCTTGACGGCAGCAGCGCCGGTTTCGCGCAAAACTCGTGCTGCAGTTGCAAACGCCTGCTCTGGTGACGCCTCGTAAGTGCCGAAAGGAAGATCGACGACAACGACCGCGCGATAGCTGCCGCGCACCACCGCAGCGCCATGCGCAATCATCATTTCAATCGTAACCTTGACCGTCGAATCAAGGCCGTAGATGACCTGGCCGAGGCTGTCGCCGACGAGCAGCATGTCGCAATGCGGGTCGAGCAGCTGGGCCATGCGCGCGCTGTAGGCCGTCAGCATGACGATCGGCTCGGCCGTGACTCCATTGGCCTTGCGGGCGGCGATCGCTGGCACCGTCAGCCGCCGCACCGGCTCTGGCAAGGGGTGCGCGCGCGAAGTTGCCGTGTCGAGGGTGTAGGTGGTGGACATGGAAGCCCCTTGCAGCCGCTGGAGGCGAAGGGTCAATCGGGGCGCGCCTCGCCCTCCTGCCGCCGGCGCGCGCGATCAGCTTCCTTCGCCCGGTCCTCCTCGGCTTCCTGTGGAGTCGTCGTCACTGCATCCCAGCCCGTCTCGACCACGGTGCCAACCGCCTTTCCCGTCATCTTGACGGCGCCTGTTGCAGCCTTGCCGACCAGGCAGCCGGCAAGAAGGGGGGCGACGGCGGCAAGGAGCAGAACGCGGATCATGCGGCAAGCGGGCTCCCGTCTTCCTTGCGGAAATCCGCCGGCGGCGGGCAAGCAAGAAGAGGCAGCACAGCCTCCGAGGGCCGGCACAATCTCACCCCCCTGGGCGAGCAGACGATGGGGCGGTTCACGAGGATCGGGTGCGCGACCATCGCCGCTAGAAGCCCCTCGTCATCAGCATTGTCAAGACCTTCCGCTTCGGGAACATTGGCTCTGAGCGCTGCGCGCGGCGTCAGTCCAGCAGCAGCAAACAAGCCGAGCAGCTGCGGCCGCGTCCAGCCCTCACGGAGATAGTCGATGATGACCGGCTCCGTGCCCGATGCACGGATGATGGCGAGCACATTGCGCGAGGTGCCGCAGTTCGGATTGTGGTGGACGACGATCATGCCTGCCTCACATGCCGGCTCTTCCGAGGTGCCATCTGCTCTGCGGCATTGAACGTCAAGTCCAACATCCGCTTGCAACCGCCACGCGGGGCCGTGCCAGGGCCAGCGCATGGCAGCCACCAGGTTCGGCTTGCGCCACCCGCCACCATCACCCGGCGAAAGGCTCCGTCCGGTTTCGGTCACTCCCACTCGATCGTCCCCGGGGGCTTCGATGTGACGTCATAGACGACACGGTTGATGCCACGAACCTCGTTCACGATCCGGGTTGCAACCGCCGACAGAAAGGCGGGTTCGAAATGATACCAGTCTGCAGTCATGCCATCGACCGAAGTGACAGCGCGCAGCGCCACCACACGATCATAAGTGCGCCCGTCCCCCATTACCCCGACGCTTCTGACCGGAAGCAGCACGGCAAAGGCCTGCCAGATCGCGTCATAGAGACCAGCGTTACGGATCTCCTCGATGAAGATGGCATCCGCCTCGCGCAGGAGATCACAGTCAGCGCGAGTGACTTCGCCTGGAATGCGGATGGCAAGGCCAGGCCCCGGGAAGGGGTGGCGGCTGACAAAGGCCTCCGGCAGCCCGAGCGCGCGGCCGAGCGCACGCACCTCGTCCTTGAACAGTTCGCGCAATGGCTCGACCAGCTTCAGCTGCATGCGCTCAGGCAAGCCGCCGACATTGTGGTGGGACTTGATGGTGACCGACGGCCCGCCCGTGAAAGAGACGCTTTCGATGACATCGGGGTAGAGGGTTCCCTGGGCGAGGAAGTCCGCGCCACCGAGCTTCGCAGCCTCCGCCTCAAAGATGGCAATGAAAGTAGCGCCAATCGCCTTCCTCTTGGCTTCAGGATCGCTCATGCCAGCCAGTGCCGAAAGGAACTGGTCTTGCGCGTCAACGGCAATGAGGGGAATATTGTAATGGTCGCGGAACAGGCCGATCACTTCGGCGGCCTCGCCTTTGCGCATCAGGCCATGGTCGACGAAGACGCAGCTGAGCTGGCTGCCGATCGCCTCGTGAATGAGGACGGCAGCGACTGCAGAATCGACTCCACCCGAAAGCCCGCACAGGACGCGGCCAGACCCGACCATAGCGCGGATTTCCGCCAGCTTCGTCGCGCGGAACCCATCCATGGTCCAGTTGCCGGCAGCGCCACAGATGGCATGGACGAAGCGGGCGATGAGCTTGGCGCCATCAGGTGTGTGGACCACTTCCGGGTGGAACTGGGTAGCCCAGATCCGCCGCGTCTCGTCTGCAATAAGAGCAAAGGGGGCGCCTTCGGACGCGGCGACCACATGGAAGCCCTCCGGCAGGCGGACGACCCGGTCACCATGGCTCATCCACACTTGGTGGCGGCTGCCGGGCTTCCACACCCCTTCGATCAGGGGCGAGGAAGCCAGAACTTCCACATGGGCGCGGCCGAACTCCCGCACATGGCCTTGCTCCACCCGGCCGCCGAGGGCCGCAACAAGCGCCTGCTGGCCATAGCAGATGCCAAGCACAGGCAGGCCGGCGGCAAGGATGGCAGGGGGAAGCGTGGGCGCCTTGGCCTCAGTCACGCTTGCCGGGCCTCCGGAGAGGATGACGCCCCGGGGCCCCAGCTTGGCAAGACCCTCGGCAGCCTTCTGGTAGGGTACGACTTCGCAATAGACTTGCGCTTCGCGAACGCGTCGGGCGATGAGCTGGGTGAGCTGGCTGCCGAAATCGACGATGAGGATTGAGTCCATCGTGTGGCGCTTACCCGTCCGGCTGGGGCAGCGGAAGGGTGAGCGGGGCAAGTGCTGTGCGCCAGGCCTCGGGCAGGGATATGGGCCGGCGGGACTGCCGCTCGACATAGACATGGACGAAATGGCCTTCTGCAGCTGCTTGCGGCTTGCCAGCGGCAAAAATTCCGACATGCCAGGTGACCGACGAGCGACCGACCCTTGCAACTGTGAGGCCGGCTTCGACCGGCTCGGGAAAGGCGAGGCTTGCCGCATAGCGGCAGCCGGTTTCGACAACGAGGCCGACGATCGGGCCGTGCTGGATGTCGAGCAGCCCGGCCTCGACCAGCCAGGCGTTCACTGCCGTGTCGAACCAGCTGTAATAGACGACATTGTTCACATGGCCGTAGGCGTCATTGTCCATCCAGCGTGTCGGGATCGTGCGCCAGGCCCGGTAGTGGCGCCGGGGTCTCAGCGGGGCGCGGGCGCTCACAGGGCGGAGTCGTAGAGGCGCTGCGCCTCGGCCTCGCCGATGGGCACCGGGTTGTTGATGAGGAGCCGCTGCTGCTTCTGGCTTTCGGCCGCAAGCAGAGGCACGTCGGCCGCGGTCACGCCCACCTCCCGCAAGCTGAGCGCAAGGCCTGTCCCTCGGCACAGCTCGCCAAGCGCGTCGATTAAGGCCCGCGCCCGTTGCATCGTGCCGGCTGCGCCATGGCCGGGCGCCACGCAATCGAGGAGCTCGGCGTAGAGCGGGGCAGCGGCGACCAGGTTGTGGCCGAGGACCGGGGCCAGCATGAGTGCATTGGCGTGGCCATGCGGCACATGGAAATGGCCGCCTAGCGGGTAGGCCAAAGCATGGACTCCGCCGACCGGCGCGTTCGCGAAGGCAACGCCGGCCAGATGACTGCCAAGGAGCATGGCAGCCCGGGCCTTGCCATCATGGGGTGTGTCGCAGGCACGGAGCAGGTTGGTAGCAAGCAGGCGAAGCGCCTCCTTCGCCAGCGCGTCGGAGATGGGGTTCTTGCGCCGGGCGGACGTGAAGGCCTCGACCGCATGCACCATGGCATCGATCCCGGTCGCCGCGGTCACGTGGCGCGGCAGGCCCAGTGTGAGCTCTGCATCAAGCAAGGCCACATCGGCCAAGAGATGGGGCGAGACCACGCCGCGCTTCTCGGTCGCCCCCACCGTCATGATGGCGATTCCCGTCGCTTCCGAGCCCGTGCCGGCGGTGGTGGGCACGAGCACGAGCGGGAGCCTCGGCCCCCGCGCCTGGTCGACCCCCCAGGCCCCCTCGAGCGG
>NZ_JBRCLD010000033.1:0-16021 GCF_053487655.1 Thermaurantiacus sp.
ACATCAGATAGCCGTTGAAACTCCACCGCCCATATCGCTGCGGTATGTTCAGCAGCAGATTCAGGCTGTAGCGGGCGATGACGCCCAGCTCGTAGTGCTGAAAACCGGTGTCCTTCCCCTCCGGCCCGGCAAAGTGCGCCTGGCCGATCACATACGCCGTGTTGGCCAGAAACGTGAGAGTGATGCCGCTGTTTTCGATCACCCAGTCGTGCGAGACTCCGGCCTCCAGGTACCAGCCTCTGTACTCATCGTAGTCGTACGCTCCGTAGATGTAGGGAGAAAGCAGCGGTTGCTCGCGGCGCAGGACGACGGCGTCATCGAGAGTAATCCGGCCCCAGACCTCGCCGGTGTTCAGCGCGCCCCGATCGGGAAACTGATAGAGGTTGTGGCCGGCCGCCAGCACGAACGGGCGGATGGCCCACTGGGCCCCGAACACCGGTCGCACTTCCTGGAAATTGGAAACCGGATCGTTGTCCAGGACGTTGGCGAAGACTCCGATGAAGGGATGGGGCGCCTTGCCCAGATCGAAAGTCAGCCGACCGTCGAACTGGAAGCTGGCGCGGTCGCTGGAGCCGCTGCCGGTGACGTCGCCGATGAAGGCGCTGCGGTCCATGCCGCGGTACATATAGTCAGTCAGATAATTAATGCGAATGTTGAGGTTGAGCCCGCCGGTGTTGGCGCCCTGGTCCTCGGCGGCGGGGTCGGGCAGGGCGTAGACGCTGGGGGGTTGCGGATCGAGGGCGAGCCTGATCGGCGCCAGGTCCTGCCCCCGCGACAGCGGCGCCAGCGCCGCCACCGCCAGCGCCGCCACCGGAAGCGCCGCCGATCGACCGGGCCGTGCTCAAAGCCTATGCCAACCGGGCCATGGGTCTCATTTCGGAACGTATCACCTATCCGGACTCGGCGCGGCGCAACCAGATGGAGGGGCGCGCGGTGATGCTGCTGACGGTCGACCGGCGCGGGCGGTTGACCAACCTCAAGATGGTGGAGGGAACTGGCCATGCGCCGCTTGACGAGGCGATCCTGGCTGGCGCGCGCGCTGTCCCCAATTTCGGCCGGCTGCCAGAAGGCTATCCGGATGCAACGCTCACCTTCAGCGCTGCCATCCGGTTCATGCTGATGGAGTGAAGGCGGGGTTGTGGGAGGTTGCGGCCGCCATCGCGGCTCGGCCGTGTCTGCGCGCCAGGTGCTGCCAGTGGTGGCCCTCTTCTCGAAGGGCCCGAAGCTCTTGCGCCGGCCGAAGTCGGTCACCTGCCATCGGCCTGCCCCATGGGTTGGGAAGATGCGAACGCAGCGCCTGATGGCTCTCCTTACTGCGCCCGGCTAGAGGCCGAGCGCAGGGGTTGATGTGGCTTCAGCCGGCGGTGCCAGCCGCTCGACCGAGACTTCATGCAGCGGTGCTCCGGTTGCGGCGAACTGGTCGATATTGGCGATCGTCGTTTCGGCAATCGCGGTGAGTGCTTCGGCCGTGAAGAAGCCCTGGTGGCCGGTGATGAGGACATTGGGAAAAGTGAGCAGGCGCGCGAAGAGGTCATCGGCGATTGCACGGCTGGAAAGATCGCGGAAGAAGAGATGGGACTCCTCTTCATAGACATCGAGGCCGAGGCTGCCGAGGTGGCCCGACTTGAGCGCTCCGATGAGCGCGCGCGTGTCAACGACAGCTCCGCGACTGGTGTTGATGAGCATGACGCCGCGTTTCATGCGGGCCAGCGCTTCGGCATTGACGAGATGGCGTGTCTCGGGCGTGAGCGGGCAGTGGAGGGTCAGGATATCGGCCTCTTCAGCGAGCGCGAGGAATGGCAGGTAGCGCACGCCCTTGGCCTCAAGTTCGGGATCGGGGGCTGGATCGGTTGCAATGACATGGCAGCCGAAGCCGAGGAGAATGCGTGCCACCACCCGGCCGATGGTGCCAGTGCCGACGATCCCGGCCGTCTTTCCGGCCATGTCGAAGCCGATGAGGCCATCAAGCACGAAATTGCCCTCCCGCACTCGGCTCCAGGCCCGGCAAAGGTGGCGGTTGAGGGCGAGCATCAGGCCGACGGCATGCTCGGCAACCGCGTGCGGGCTGTAGGCAGGTACCCGGCCGATGCGGATGCCAAGATCGCGCGCAGCTGCAAGGTCGACCTGGTTGAAGCCGGCACAGCGCAGCGCAACGAGGCCGACGCCAAGGCCGGCCAGCGTTGCCAGCACTTCGGCATCGAGCGTGTCGTTCACGAAGGCGGAGACGGCCGTGGCGCCGGCCGCAAGCCGCGCCGTCTCAGCTTCCAGCCGTGCTTCAAGAAAGCGCAACTGGTGGCGCCCGGCATTGGCGGCACAAAGATAGGTTTCGTCATAGGATCGGCTGCTGAAGACTGCCACCTGCATCCGTTCCACCCGTCCATTGCGGCCTGCTGGCGGCAAGGCTTGCAGCGCGACCAGCCAGCACCCATGTTCTCGTCACTGCCTTGTCACACGATCATGACATCGAGGCATCAGTTACGAAACCCCTGTCATCGCGGGAGGGACGGCGCGCAGTGGAGGACGCCTTCGTCAGGTCATTCGAGTCGATCCGGCTTGCCGATGTGCCGGAGGTTGGAGGGAAGAATGCCTCGCTCGGCGAAATGACGGCAGCGCTTGCAGGCGAGGGCGTGCGGGTTCCGAGAGGTTTTGCAACGACGGCATCTGCTTTTCGCGAATTTCTTGCTGCCAATGCGCTGGAGGCGCCCATGGCCGCTGCGCTTGCGCGCTTGCGCGATGGCGAGGCGGACCTGGATGAGACTGGCGAGCGCCTGCGCAGCCTTATTCTTGGCGCACCGCTGCAGCCGGCGCTCGCCGAGGCGGTGCGCTCAGCCTATCGCTTGCTGAGGGAGCCGGGCGAGCGTGGCGATCCGCCAGTTGCCGTGCGCAGCAGTGCAACCGCAGAAGATCTCCCGGGGGCGAGCTTTGCTGGCCAGCAGGAAAGCTTTCTGAACGTCGTTGGCGAGGAGGCTGTGCTCGATGCTGTCCGGCGCTGCTTTGCCTCGCTCTATACTGATCGGGCGATCAGCTACCGCGAGGCCATGGGGTTCCAGCATGAAAGCGTGGCCCTTTCGGTTGGCGTGCAGCGGATGGTGCGGGCGGAAAGCGGCGCCTCGGGCGTCATGTTCACCCTCGATCCGGATACGGGCTTTCCGCGCGTGGTCGCCATCAGCGCCGCCTTCGGGCTTGGGGAGCCCGTGGTGCAGGGCCAAGTGGACCCGGACTGCTACCTCGTCTTCAAGCCGCTGCTCGCTGACCCCGCCCTGCGCCCCATCCTTGCGCGGGAGCGCGGCACCAAGCTTGTCAAAATGGTACTCGAAGGCGGGAGCCGGCGCACGCGCCTGGTTCCCACCACGGCGGAGGAACAGGCCGCCTTCGTGCTGAGCGATGATGAAATCCTCGAGCTGGGCCGCGCTGGCGCCCGCATCGAGGCCCATTACGGCCGGCCGATGGATATCGAGTGGGCGAAGGACGGGGAAACGGGGCAGATCCATATCGTCCAGGCGCGGCCTGAAACCGTGCATGCCGGTGCCGGCCCAACCTTCCTTGTCCATCATCTCGAGGAGCGAGGCACGATTCTTGCCGAAGGGCAAGCGGTGGGCTCGGCCGTCGCTGTTGGTCCTGCCTGTCGGGTGGATGGACCGGAGGATCTTGCAACCTTTCGCGCGGGCAGCATTCTTGTTGCGCGGGAAACCAATCCTGACTGGGTGCCGATCATGAAGAAGGCGCGCGCGCTGGTGACCGACCGGGGCGGCACAACCAGCCATGCGGCCATTGTTGCTCGCGAGCTTGGGCTTCCGGCCGTGGTCGGGACTGGAGATGGCACGGCTCGGATACCCGATGGGGCCACGATTACGCTTTCCTGTGCCGAAGGCGAAACGGGCCGGGTCTATGCCGGCGCGCTTGCCCACCGCACCGAGGAAATCGACCTGACCTCGATCCCGCAAACCCGCACGCGCATCCTTCTCAATCTTGCTGACCCGGCTTCGGCGTTTCGCTGGTGGCGGCTGCCGGCCCAGGGTGTCGGCCTTGCCCGGATGGAGTTCATCATCTCGAACATGGTGCGAGTCCATCCGATGGCGATTGCGCATCCCGAGCGGCTTTCTCCTGGCGTGCGTCGGGCCATCGACGATCTCGTTGCCGGCTATCCTGACGCCGAGGCCTATTTCGTCTCTCGGCTGGGCGAAGGCATTGGCCGGATTGCGAGCGTCTTCCACCCGCACCTGACGATCGTGCGCCTCTCCGACTTCAAGACCAGCGAATATGCGCGACTGCTGGGGGGTGCCGGATTTGAGGAGGAGGAAGCAAACCCGATGCTCGGGTTCCGGGGCGCCGCGCGCTATGGCGACCCCCGCTACCGGGACGGCTTTGCGCTCGAATGCCGGGCCATCCGCCATGTGCGCGAGACCATCGGCCTTGCCAATGTTGCGGTGATGGTGCCCTTCTGCCGCACGCTTGACGAAGCCGACCGGGTGCTTGCGACCATGGCCGAATTCGGGCTTGAGCGCGGTCGTGCCGGCTTGCAGGTGTGGGTCATGTGCGAGCTTCCCGCGAACGTGGTCCTGGCAGAGGAATTCGCAGCGCGGTTCGACGGCTTTTCGATTGGCTCCAATGACTTGACCCAGCTCGTCCTTGGCGTTGATCGCGACAATGCGGCCCTTGCCGCCCTGTTTGATGAACGCGATCCGGCTGTTGCGCGGATGATCATGACCGCAATTGAAGGCGGGCATCGCAAGGGTATTCCGGTTGGGATCTGCGGGCAGGCGCCCTCTGATCATCCTGCTTTTGCCCAGATGCTGGTGGAAGCTGGAATTGACTCCCTCTCCTTGAACCCGGACAGCTTCGTGCGGGTTGCCCATCTCGTCGCCGCCGCGGAGGCGGCAGGCGGGCGGCGTGCCCCTGGTGGCAACGCCGGTAGCGATGTGGGCAGCACCTCCCGGCCACAGGCGGCCTGACGCGGTGGCCATGGCCTCTCGCGCGCTCCCGATTTCAGGCCCCGATCCGAAGCTCGGCGAGACGCTGGGCCAGAAGGTGAGAGAACTGCCGGCAATGCAGCCGCGGTCTCTTGCGGCAGCGCCAGGCATGGCTGCCGGTCGCGCAGGCCTTGCCGACCAGCATCCACCCGATGATGCCGTGCTTGCCTGTATTGCCCAGGCAGGTGATGGGGTTGTCCTGTTGCAGCATGGGGCCATGCTGGCCCGGGCGCTTGCTGCACCGCTTGTGCTGCTGCAGGTTCTCGACACCGGATTTTCTGGCACCGGGCCGGTGCCTGCGCGTGCCCCCGACCCGCTGTTGTCTGCACTTCGCCGCCGCGAGGCGCAGGCAGCGCTCGATGCGCTGGCGGCTGTGCCTTGTCCTGGCGATCCCTTGCCCGCCCGCCCGGCGACGCTTGTGCTTGAGGGGGCTCCCGTACGCGAGATCAGCCGTGTGGCGAAGGAGCGGCGCAGCCGGGTCCTCCTCTTGTGCCGCCACCGGTCGGGGACGACTGCGGGAATGCTGGGGTCGACTGCGCGTGGCCTTCTTGAGCTGTCCGAGACCAGCTTGATGCTGCTGCCGCCGGATCCGGTGCCCCCATTTTCCGGGCGGCACAAGCCGGCCATCCTGGTGCCGCTCGACGGATCCGAGTGGGCCGAGAGCGCGCTGCCGATGGCAGCAGCAATCGCGCGCTCGGCGAAGGCGGAGGTGAGACTTGTCCATGTTCTCGAGCCGTTGCGCTTCAATGGCCAGATTCCGCCGGAGGCCTGCGATCTTGCGCTGCGACGGCAACTTGCCGAACGGTCTGAAGCGCTTGCGCTGCGCGTGCTGGAGCGGGCGCAGCAGCGTCTGAATGCCGAGGGGCTTGCAGTGCGGACAGAGATTATCCGGGATGACGACCCCCGCCCGGCGCTCCTTGCCCATTTTGCAAGAGCACCTGTCGACCTCGTGGTGATGTCGGCGCGGGGCCACAGCCGCAGCCGGCTTGCAGATCTGCCGCTTGGCAGCGTGGCTGGCTATCTTGCGGGGCGCGGAACCCTGCCGCTGCTCATCGTGCACGCCAATGGCCATCCACCTGTCTTGCCGCATCGGCGGCCAGCGTGGCTGGCGGCAGGGGCAAAGCTAGGGTCAACGCGGCCGCCGGCGTGAGTGCAGACGAAGCCCTTGCGCACGGCCCCGCGCTTGAGTCCGCGGCAGCGAAAGCGGCCGCTCTGGCTGGTGCCGACCGCCCGCTTGGCCGAGTGCCGCTGCCGGGCTGGGCCCGGCGCCGTGCCGCCGACACTTTCCTCGCTGCTGCTGCTGGGGCGGCGCGGCGCGCGGGCCCGGGGGCAGCAACGGCTGCGGCCTGGTTTCTTGACAATTTCCATGTCGTCCGCAAGGTCGTCTCGGCGCTGCCGACGGACATGCCGCGCGCCTTCTGGGATCGGCTGCCCGTCCGGGCCGGGGATGACGCAAGCGGTGCGCAACCAGCCCCGCGCGTGCTCCTGCTTGCGGACGCCTTTCTTGCTGCAACAGGCCTCCAGCTTTCCGCGCCGCTGCTCACGCGCTTCCTCGACCAGTATCAGCGACAGACGCCGCTTCGCACAGCCGAGATCTGGGCCTTGCCGACCATGCTCCGGCTTGCCTGTCTTGACCAGCTTGCAAGCGCCTTGCGGCTGCTTCTTCCGGACCTCCCGCCTTCTCCGGGCCGGCCGGTGGCGCTGGTGCTCGCCGAGCCGACCGAAGTGGTGGCGCAGGCATTGGCGGCGCTGGCAACAGCTGCAAGGCTTTCCTGGCAGGATCTGTTCGATGCCCTGAGCCCGGTTGAGCGGATCCTTGCTCAGGATCCGGATGGAACCTATGCGGCCATGACCTTTGCCAGCCGCGACCGCTACCGCGGTGCGATTGAGGCGCTGGCGGACTGGTCTGGCCGGGAGGAGCCCGAGCTCGCGGCAGCTGCAGTGGCCATGGCGAGCGCTGAGGCGGATGGCGTTGGCCGCCATGTCGGGCACTGGCTGGTGGGGAGCGGCCGGCCGGCGTTTGAGGCAGCGATTGGCGCCATGCCGCCGCCATGGGTGCGGCTGCGTCGCGTCCTTGCCTGCCGGGCGCGGCCGCTGTGGCTTCTTTCGCTGGCACTTGCGACCCTCGTTGCGTTGCTCGCGCCTGCCCTTCTTTTGGCGACTGGCGGTGCCCAGGGATGGCAATGGCCAGGGGGCCTTCTCCTTGCCTTGTTGCCGGCCTCGATGGTGGCCATGGCCCTTGTCAACTGGGCCGTCACCATGGTGGTGCCGCCGCGCGTGCTGCCCCGGCTCGATCTTGCCGACGGCCTGCCCGAAGGGCTTGAGACGGCCGTTGTCATGCCCGTTCTCGTGCGCGATGCCGCTGCTGCGGCCCGATATGCGGCCCAGCTCGAGGCCCATTTTCTGGCCAACCGAGACCCGCGGATTGCCTTTGTGCTCTTGTCGGATCTGCCCGATGCGCCCGCGAAAGCCATGCCAGGCGACGCCGGCATCGAGGCCGCACTGGTTGAGGCCATTGAAGCGCTTAACCACCGCTATGGAAGCGAAGGGGGCGAGGGCCCCTTCCACTTGCTCCATCGCCACCGCAGCTGGTGCGCGACTCAAGGCGCCTGGCTTGGCCGTGAGCGCAAGCGTGGCAAGCTTGAGGATTTCAACCGGCTGGTGCTCTTTGGGGAGCTTGCGGCCTTTCCCTTGCGGGCCGGCCGGACCGACTGGCTCCAGCGCTGCCGCTACGCCATGTGCGTTGATGCCGACACCCGAATCCCGCCTGGCACTGTCGCTGCCCTCGTCGGCACGCTCGCCCACCCGCTCAACCGCGCCTGGCCGGACCCTCTGACCGGCGCTGTCCGCGCAGGCCACGGCATTTTGCAGCCGCGCGTTGATCCAGCGCCAGCAAGCAGCAACGCCTCCCTCTATGCCCGCTTGCAAGCCGGCGACACCACCATCGACATCTATGCCCGGGCGGTTTCCGACGTCTACCAGGACCTGTTCGGCGAGGGCATTTACGCTGGCAAGGGGCTCTATGACATCGCCATCTTCCACCGCAGTATGGAAGGGCGGGTGCCCGATGAGCGCATTCTTTCGCATGACCTTTTCGAGGGCCTGCACGCCCGTTGCGCGCTCGTCTGCGATGTGACCCTGTTCGAAGGCCATCCGGCAAGCCACGCCGAGCAATCCGCAAGAGTGCACCGCTGGATCCGCGGCGACTGGCAGCTCCTGCCCTGGCTTGGCCGCCTGGTTCCTGACGCAGCCGGCCGCCTTGTGCCAAGCCGCTTTGGGGGGATCGACCGGTTCAAGCTTATAGACAATCTCCGCCGCAGCCTGGTCACCCCAGCGCTGGTGCTGCTTGCTGTCGCAGGCTGGCTCTGGCTTCCTGGGCCTCCGCTTGGCTGGAGCCTATTGGTTGTCGGCGCCCTCGGCCTTGCCATACTGACCAGCCTGCTGACCGAAATGGTGCGCGCCCTGCGCTCCGGGCAGCCGCATGGCCTGTTCCGGCCGCTTGGCTCCGGCCTTGCGCATCTTGGGCTCAACCTCGCCTTTCTCCTCCACGACGCTCTGGTCGCTCTTGATGCCATAGTGCGCACCCTTTGGCGGCTGCGAAACGGCCGCCTGCTCCTTACCTGGCGGCCGGCCGACATCGTGCGCGGGGACACAGCCCGGGCGGGAGCGCAGGTTCGGGCCATGGTGCCAAGCGTGGCCGTGGCGGCAGGGCTTGGCCTGCTTGTCGTGTTGGTGCAGCCAGCGGCCCTGCCGGCAGCACTCCTGTTCCTGCTACCCTGGATGCTGGCGCCAGCCGTTGCCGTTGCAACGGCGCGCAGGTGGCAGCGGACGGAGCCCCCGCTGGCCGCGGAGGATGCGAGCTTCCTGCGGCAAGTGGCGCGGCGGACCTGGCTGTTCTTCGAGACTTTCGTCCACGCCGAGCATAATTGGCTGCCGCCTGACAATTTCCATGAGAGCGGGCTTGAGGAAGAAGTCTCCCGCACTTCACCGACCAATATCGGGATGATGTTCCTCGCCTCGCTTGCCGCCGTTCGGCTGGGCTACCTGTCGATCCCGGCGCTCATTGAGCGAACGCGGCTGGCACTTGATTCCCTCGACCAGGTGCAGCGGCATCGCGGGCACTTGCCCAACTGGATCGACACGCGCACGCTCCGCGTGCTCGAGCCGCACTATATCTCGACAGTCGACAGCGGCAATCTGGCCGTCAGCCTTGTCACTCTGGCCCAGGGGCTGGATGCCCTGCGCGGTTCGCCGCTTGTCACACCTGCCCGGTTCGACGGTCTCGCCGACACGCTCGACATCCTCGCGGCGACGCTGGCTGAATGCCAGAGCCGAGCGCGCGCGCCTCTGCCTGGCCTTGCGGATGGAACCGAGCGGCTTGCCGGCCTTCTTGAATCCGTGCGCGACGTGCGTGCAGATGAGCCGCGCTGGCGCGGTTTCATCCAGGCCGTGCGCGCTCAAATCTTTCCCGGCATCGGGACCCTGCTTGCCGAGGCTGCCGCCGGCTGGACGGATCTCGAGCCCGGGCTGCTTGCGGATCTCCAGGTCTGGTATGCAGAGGCGAGCGCCCAACTCGAGCTCTTAGCGCAGGACACCGAGGCCCATGCGCAGGAAGCAGAAGAGGCAAAGGCTGCGCGCGACCTCATCCTCTCTGACCTTGCCCGGCGGGCTCGCGCGCAGGCATTCGCCATGGATTTCGGCTTTCTCTATGATCCTGCTACCCGGCTGTTCCGGATCGGTTTCAACCTCTCCGCGGGCGAGCTGGACCGCAACTGCTATGACCTGCTCGCCTCTGAGTCGCGGCTGGCAAGCTATTTCGCCATTGCCAAGGGGGATGTTCCCGTCGCCCACTGGTGGCAGCTTGGCCGCCCCGTGGTGCGCTCTGGCCGGAACTTGATGCTGGTCTCGTGGCAGGGCTCCATGTTTGAGTATCTGATGCCGCGCCTGCTGCTGGCAGCACCGGCTGGCACGCTTCTTGCCGAGGCGGAAAAGGCTGCGGTTGGTGCCCAAATCGACCATGGCCGGCGCCTGGGGCTGCCCTGGGGCATCTCGGAGTCCGGTTTTGCCGCTCGCGAGGTCTCGGGCCACTATCATTACCGCGGCTTCGGCGTCCCGCGGCTTGGGCTGCGGCGCGGACTGGACGAGGACCGAGTGGTTGCCCCCTATGCCACCCTGCTTGCCTTGCCCGTGGCGCCGCGGGCAGCGCTTGCCAATCTGCGCGCCTTGGCAAAGCTTGGCTTGCTGCGGCGGTTCGGCTTCATCGAGGCGGTGGATTTTACGCCCGCCCGCGTGCCAGCGGGGCGCAGCTTCGTGCCGGTTGCCGAATATATGGCGCACCACCAGGGCATGGCGCTTGCCGCACTTGCCAACAGCCTGGCGGAGGACTGGCTGGTCCAGCTGTTCTCGTCCGATCCTCAGATGGCAGTCATGGACCTGCTGCTGGCCGAGCGCTCTCCGTGGAACATCGGCACCGAGCCGCTCGGGCTGCCACAAGCGCCTGGCGAGGAGAAGGCGCCTGCCGTCCCCGCCTTTGCTGCCTGGACACCGGCGGAAGGCGTGCCTCTCCTCCATGTCCATGGCAATGGCCGGCTTGCTGAGCGGCACTTTGGGCGCGGTGGCATCAGCCTGTGGTTTGAGGGCGACCTGGTGGCGCGCCCAGCAGGTGCCGGAACGGCTGCGCAGGCGACCTTGCCGATCCTGCTCTGGGAGGGCGAAAGCGGCATGCGCTGGCGCCCCGGCGCGCTCCTTGGAGACCTGCTCGATGAGCGCCGCGACAGCTTATCAGTCACTCTTGCGCCGCATGGGGCAACCTACCGCGACCGCGCACACGGGCTTGCCTTTCGTCTCGAGACGGCAGTGGCAGCCGACCAGGACCTCGAATGCCTGCGGATTGCGCTCACCAACGAGACCGGGGCGCCGCGCAGTCTTGATATGCTGTTCTTGCGCGAGATCATCCTCAACCGGCTTGCTGACCATGAGCGGCACCCGGCCTTCAGCCGGATGTTCATTGAGACTCGCTGGCTCCCTGAACAAGAGGCCCTCCTTGCGCGCCGTCGCCCGCGCCGAGGGGAAGAGCATTTCCCCGTGATGCTGACCCGGTTCGTGTGCGATGACCCCGGATTCGCACTCGCTGGCCACGAGACCGACCGGGCGCGGCTTTTTGCGGCCTCTTCGCCCGACCCGGAGGACCCCTTGGGGCGTTCGCTTTCCGCAGCCGGGCTCCAGGGCACGACGGGCCTCACCCTTGATCCCGTGGCGGCACTTGCAGCAAGACTCCATCTTCCTGCCAATGGGCGGGTGGAATTTGCCATCCTGACGGCGGTGGCCCCGACGCAAGCTGCTGCCGAGGCGATCCTTGACCGCTGCCAGACGATGGCGGCCGTTGAATGGGCGATGGCGGCTGCTGCGACTGCCACGGCGGCCGAATTGTCGAGGCGCGATTTCAAGGCAAACGATCCGGAAGCGCTGCAGGCGCTCCTTGCCCGGCTGCTCCAGCCATTGCCACAGCCTGATCCGCCTGGCGGCGCCTTGGCCCCGACCCCCGGCCAGGCGGATCTGTGGGCAGCCGGCATCTCGGGTGACCATCCCCTGGTTGCGCTGCGCTGCCCGGATGGCCAGGTGTCGATGCTCAGCGCAACCCTCCTTCGCCTGCATCGCCGAGCAGCCGAACTTGGAGTGGCGATCGACCTCGTGCTTCTCTATGGCGGCGCCCAGGGCTATTCGGAACCGGTCAGGGAGCGACTGCTCCAGCAGCTGCGCGAGAGCGGTTCCCTCGACTTGCTCGGCCATCGGGGCGGAGTCCATCTGGTGCCGCTCGAAATGCCAGCCATGGTCGCAGCCGTGATGGCCGCAGCCCTGCTGGTGCTCGATTGTGACAGCGGATCGGTTCTGGATGCGCTGCCGCCACCGCCGCGGCTGCCCGACCTTCCCCGTTTCTACCCGATGGGCGAACCTGCACCTGAGGCAGACTTGCACTGCCCGCCCCCTGCGCCCCTGCTGCTCGAAAACGGCCATGGCGGCTTCGAGCCCGAAACTGGTGCCTATGTGATCAACGGGTTGCCGCCTCCTGTCCCCTGGTCGAACGTGCTTTCCAACCCGCGCTTTGGAACCCTGGTGGACGACCGCGGCCTTGGCTTTACTTGGGCTGTCAACAGCGGCGAATTCCGCTTGACGCCTTGGCGCAACGACCCGGTCTTCTGCCCCCCTGTCGAGGCGATTTACCTGCGCGATGAAGTGACGGCGGCGATCTGGACCCCCGTGCCAGGCGTCGGCAACGGCGACGTGCGCCATGCGCCCGGAGGAAGCGCTTACACCCGCACCGACCATGGCCTCCTGCAACAGATGTGGGTGGCGGTTGACCCGCAGCACCCAGTCAAGATTGTGCGGCTGCGGCTTTCGAACCGCACGCCGGTCCCGCGCCGCATCACCGCGACCTATTTTGCCGAATGGCTGCTCGGGCCCATTGCCGGGGAAACGGAAGCCTGGCTCGGCAGCGCCTGGGATCCTGACTGCGGCGCCATCCTCGCCCGCAATCGGCGGGTGCGCGACTTTTCGGACATGACGGCCTTTCTGACGAGCGATCGCCCGCCCCATGGCCTTAGCGTCTCTCGCTCGGCCTTCCTCGGGCCGATGGGCGATCGCATGCGTCCCCATGCGCTTTTGCGATGGGGATTGGGTTCCATCCTGTCCTGCCGGGGGGATTGCGGCGGCGCCTACCAGGTGCACCTCGACATTGCGCCAGAGAGCGTGGAAGAAGTGACGTTCCTGCTTGGGGCTGGCACGACGGCAGACGAGGCGCGCGCTCTCGCCCGCCGGTTCCGCGCGCCTGGCGCTGGCGCTGCGGCACTCGAGGCAGCCGAGCAGTTCTGGAACGGGTTCCTGGCCGCAGTCGAAGTCGAGACGCCTGATCCCGCCTTCGACCTCATGGTCAACCGCTGGCTTCCGACACAGGCACTTGCGGCCCGACTGTTCGCACGCGCCGGGCCCTCCCAGGCCAGCGGCGCCTTCGGCTTTCGTGACCAGCTGCAAGACGTGATTGCGCTCATCTGGCACGACCCCGGGCTGGCGCGCCGCCATATCCTCGATGCTGCCGCCCGCCAGTTCACCGACGGCGATGTGCTCCATTGGTGGCACCCGCCCGCAGGCCAGGGTGTGCGCACCCGCTGTTCTGATGACTTGCTCTGGCTGCCGTGGGCGGCTTCTCTCTATGTTGAGGCAAGTGGCGATGTTGCCATCCTCGATGTGCCAGTGCCCTGGCTTGTCGGCGCTCCGCTGGCGCCGGGAGAGCGGGAACGCTATGGCCAGTGGGCGCAAGCGGAACCCGCGCCTCTCATCGATCACCTCGCCCGAGCTCTGGAGGCGGGCTGGCGGCTTGGCCCCGATGGCCTGCCGCTCATCGGCACTGGGGACTGGAACGACGGACTGGACCGGGTGGGCGCGGCCGGGCGCGGGACCAGCATCTGGCTGGGCTGGTTTCTCATCGCCGTCATCGACGGCTTCTGCAAGATTGCCGCGAAGGTCGGGCGGGAGGATCTCGCTGCCCCCTGGCCAGAGCGGCGCGAGGCGCTGCGCCGGGCGCTCGAGACGGCTGGGTGGGACGGTGCCTGGTATCTTCGTGCCATCGACGACTCTGGCATTCCCTGGGGTTCCGCAGCGAGCGAGGCGTGCCGGATCGACCTCATCGCCCAGGCCTGGGCCGTGCTTTCGGGCGCTGGCGATCCCGAACGGGCCCGGCAGGCGATGGCCGAAGCACGCTCCCGCCTCGCGCCTGAGGATGACGACCTCGTGCGCTTGCTTGCACCGCCTTTTGGCGCCGGCCGGCGCGACCCCGGCTATATTGCTGCCTACCCGCCGGGAATCCGCGAGAATGGTGGCCAATATTCCCATGCTGCCGCCTGGTTCGGGATTGCGCTTGCTCGACTTGGCGATGGCGATGGCGCCAAGGCCGTCTTCGACCGCATCAATCCCATCTGCCGCAGCAGCGACCCTTCTGCAGCAGCGCGCTACCGGACCGAGCCCTATGTCTGTGCGGCCGACATTGCTGGCGCACCGCCCCATGAAGGCCGCGGCGGCTGGACCTGGTATACGGGGGCAGCCGGCTGGACGTTCCGACTTGCGGTGGAGGCCATCCTTGGCCTTCGGCTGGTGGAGGGCAAGCTTTTGGCAGCGCCCGTCCTTCCTGCCGACTGGCCCGGAGCCTCGGTGCTGGTGCGGCGCGGCAACAGTGCCCTCCGAGTGCGGATCAGGGGCGGCGGGGCCGGGCCCTGGCGGTGCCTGTGCCAGGGGGAGGAGGTGGCGATGCCAATCGCCTTTCCTGCTAGTGGCGAATGCGTGGTCGAGCTGGTGCCACAGGGCGCAGGTGCCGAGGCCGCCGAGCCGGAAGCCGATTTGGCGCGCTGAGCGAAATGGGGCATGGGCTGCAAGAGTGCGCGGCCATGCCAGACTAGACGGGCGCGCCGAGATGCTCCTTTCGTGTGACTTCGATTTCGCCCGCTGCGGCCTTGGCGGCGCGCTCAATGGCGGCAAGGATCAGCTTCTCGGCCTTGGCGCGGCCGCGCCAGCCCTCGCACCGGACCCACTTTCCCGGTTCGAGATCCTTGTAGTGGGTGAAGAAATGCTCGATCTGCTTCAATAGGATGTCGGGCAGGTCGGAGAATTCCCGGACGTCGGTGTAATAGGGGTGGAGGGTGTCAACGGGGACTGCGAGCACCTTTTCATCTGGGCCCTTGTCGTCGGTCATCATGAGCACGCCAACCGGCCGCACCCGCGCAATGCAGCCAGGCACGAACGGCGTGCTGCCTGCGACAAGCACGTCAATCGGGTCGCCATCTTCAGCGAGCGTGTGGGGGATGAAGCCATAGTTGGTCGGGTAGCGCATGGCAGTGTGGACGATGCGGTCGACGAACAGGGCACCAGAGGCCTTGTCGAATTCATATTTGACGGGCTCGCCGCCAAGCGGGCATTCGATGATGACATTGACGTCCGTCGGCGGCGCCTTGCCGACGGGCACCTGGTCGATGCGCATGGGCTCATCCTCTCCTTCGGTGGAAGACTGGCCCTAGGCGGCGATGGGAAGGGGCACAATGGGCGGGTTCGGCGGTGGCTTCGGGGTGGGAGGCGGGTGGGCCTGGACGTTGCTGCTGCTCGCTGGCCTGTTCGAAGTTGCCTTCACAACCTTTCTTCGCTTTGCTGACGGGTTCCGCAACCTCTGGCCCACCCTTGGCTTCCTCGCCTCGGCAAGCTTGAGCTTCTTCTTCCTCGAGCGCGCGGCCCGGGCGATCCCGATCGGCCTTGCCTATGCCGTCTGGGTCGGGATTGGCGCTGCTGGCACCATCCTCGTCGGCCGCCTGTTCTTTGGCGAACCGCTGTCGCCAGCCCAGATGGTGCTGGTGGCCGTGCTGATTGGCGCCATCATTGGTCTCCGGCTGCTGACACCGGCCTGACTCTTCCCCGTTTTGCGCCCGGCTGCTAGGCGCGCCTGCCCATGGCAAAGCCCCCGAAACTCCAGCGCGTGCGCGGCATGCAAGACATGCTGGGCGAGACCGCCGCCCGCTTCGAGCGTGTGGTCGACGTCTTCCGCGATGTTGGCCGCCGCTTTGGCTTTCGCCGGGTGGAAGTGCCGGTGGTCGAGTTCACCAGCGTCTTCGCCCGCACGCTTGGCGAGACGACCGATGTGGTTGCCAAGGAAATGTATTCGTTCGCGGACCGGGGCGGGGATTCCCTCACGCTCCGGCCCGAGTTCACGGCAGGCATCTGCCGCGCCTTCATCTCCGAAGGCTGGCAGCAGCATGTGCCCTTGAAGCTGATGACTCACGGGCCGCTGTTCCGCTACGAGCGGCCACAGAAGGGGCGATACCGCCAGTTCCACCAGGTGGATGCCGAGATCATCGGCGCCGCCGAACCGATGGCGGACGTGGAGCTGCTTTCGTTTGCGGACATGCTGCTGGCGGAGCTTGGTATCGCCGGCGAGGTCACGCTCCAGCTGAACACGCTGGGCGATGCCGAAACACGGGCTGCCTGGCGCGAGGCGCTTGTTTCGCACTTTTCTGCCC
>NZ_JBRCLD010000034.1:0-22864 GCF_053487655.1 Thermaurantiacus sp.
CGGCTTTGCGGATGTTGCTGCCATCGCTGCCGAAGCCGCCCAGGGCGAAGTGCTTGCCGCCGCCAACGACAATGCCCCCGGCCAGGTCGTCGTCTCCGGCCATATCGCAGCGGTCACGCGGGCCATGCGCCTCGCCAAGGACCGCGGTGCGCGCCACTCGGTCTTGCTTCCCGTCTCTGCCCCCTTCCACTGCCCCCTGATGGCCCCTGCTGCCGAGACCATGGCCGCCGCTCTTGCCGAGACGGCAATCGCTGCACCTGTGGTGCCGCTCTTTGCCAATGTGACCGCCGCCCCGGTCAGCGATCCGGACACCATCCGCCGCCTTCTCGTCGCGCAAGTGACAGGCACGGTGCGCTGGCGTGAA
The DNA here is from genome assembly GCF_053487655.1 of Thermaurantiacus sp. Lineage (NCBI taxonomy): Bacteria > Pseudomonadati > Pseudomonadota > Alphaproteobacteria > Sphingomonadales > Sphingosinicellaceae > Thermaurantiacus > Thermaurantiacus sp. Next base: position 365 of record NZ_JBRCLD010000034.1, read on the forward strand.
TCGGTGGAAGCAATGGCCGCGGGCGGCATCACCCGCATGGTCGAGCTCGGCGGCCGGGTGCTCGGGCCAATGGTCAAGCGGATTGCCCCCGATGTCAGCACCCACGCCGTCAGCCGGCCCGAGGATGTGGATCAGCTTGTGAAGCTGCTTTGACCAAGGAGACGGCCATGTTCGATCTTGCCGGAAGGAGAGCGCTGGTGACAGGCGCGACTGGCGCCATCGGTGGCGCCATCGCTGCCGCCCTGGCGCGCCAGGGTGCAAGGGTTGCTGTCTCCGGCACGCGCTCTGAAGTGCTTGCGGAAGTTGCCGCAGCCCTTCCAGGAAGCGTCGCGCTGCCCTGCCGGCTTGACGATCCACAGGCCGTCGAGGCGCTTGTGCCTTCCGCCCTCGAGGCCTTGGGCGGGCTCGATATCCTCATCAACAATGCCGGGATTACGCGCGACAGCCTCGCCATGCGCATGAAAGACAGCGAGTGGGAGGCTGTGCTGCGCGTGAACCTTGAGGCTGCCTTCCGCCTGGCGCGGGCTGCGCTGCGGCCGATGCTGAAGGCCCGCTTCGGCCGCATCATCTCGGTAAGCTCGATCGTCGGCGTGACCGGCAATCCCGGCCAGGCCAATTATGCAGCAGCCAAGGCCGGCCTCATCGGCATGACCAAGGCGCTCGCTGCTGAAGTTGCCGCACGTCATGTGACCGTCAACTGCATCGCCCCCGGCTTCATCCGCTCAGCAATGACCGATGCGCTGCCTGAGGACCAAAAGGCAGCCCTCCTTGCCCGCATCCCCTCCGGCCGGTTCGGCACACCTGCAGACATTGCCGCCACTGCCGTCTACCTTGCGAGCGACGAAGCAAGTTACGTGACTGGCGCGACGCTCCATGTGAACGGCGGCATGGCGATGCTCTGATCTCTGGGCTAGGGCGCTGCGCCATGCATGCACCGCCCAACGTCCGGGTCGCGGGCGGCGTCGCGAAGGCCGTTGCCGTCTGGGGCAAGGTCGCATCCGCCCGGCCCTGGCTCACGCTTGCGCTCGCTTTCCTTCTCGTCCTTGTTTGCGGGCTGGTTGCCAGCCGCAATTTCGCCGTCGATACCGACAGCGCGCACATGCTCTCCGACGAGCTCCCGCACCGCCAGCGCGAGCTTGCCCTGAATGCCGCCTTCCCCGGCCTCAACCGAAGCTTTGTGGTGCTCGTCGACGCACCCGATGCGGACCGCGCCGATGCGGCGCTCGCCCGGCTCGCCGCTGCGATTGCTGCGCGCCCGCAAGCGCTCGAGGCCCCGTTTGCTGCCGCGCTCGACCCCTATTTCCAGAGGAACGGCCTCCTTTACATGGACGATGCCGAGCTCGACTCGATGCTTGCCAGGCTCACGCGCGCCGGGCCGCTCCTTGGCACGCTCGCGGCCGAGCCGACGCTTTCCGCCTTCCTGGCAAGCCTTGCTGAAGGGGTTGCCGATGCCGACCGCATCGCCGGCGGTCCGGAAGCGCTCGCAAAGGTCGTTGCGGCAACTGATGCAACCATCCGTGCCCGGCTCGAAGGCAAGCCCCGCCCGCTCGCCTTCTCCGCCCTCTTTGCTGCCGACAATGCCCCCGTCCGCCGCATCCTTACCGTCCAGCCCAAGCTCGATTTCACCCTGTTCCAGCCGGCGCGGCCCGCGCGCGAAGCGCTTGCGGCAGCCATTGCTGAGGCCGGCGCTGCGCCGGGGCTCGAAGCTGTCAGCTTCGCTGTCACTGGGGATCCGGCCATGCGCAGCGAAGAGCTCGCATCCGTCACCCAAGGCCTCGGCCTTGCGCTCGTCGTCAGTCTCGTCTCGGTTGCCGTGCTGATGGCATTTGCCTTCCGAAGGACCAGCCTTGCCCTCGTCGCGCTCGCCGTCGTCATCGTCGCCCTCGCGCTCGCTGCCGCCTTCGCCAGCCTCGCCTTCCCGGCGCTCAACCTCGTCTCCATGGCCTTTGCCGTGCTCTTGACCGGGCTCGGCGCCGACTATGCCATTCACTTGATCCTGCGCATGGAAGAGCCAGATGGTGACTGGCCCACGACCAGCGCCGACCTTGGGCCAGCGCTCCTCCTTTGTGCGCTCACCACCTCCCTTGGCTTCCTCGCCTTCATCGCCACACCTTTTGCCGGCATGGCGCAACTCGGCATCATCGGTGCCTTCGGCGTGGTCGCCGCCTTCCTTGCGGCAGCAACGCTGGTGCCTGCCGGGCTCGCCATTGCCGGCCGCCGGCCCCGCCCCGGCCGCCTCGCCCCCGCTCTACCGAACGCCCTCACTCGGCTCGCCTTTCCCGCCTTCCTCGTGGCGCTTCTGATTGCTGCCATCGCTGCCCCTCGCGCCCGGTTCGAGACCGACCCAATGGCACTGCGGGACCCTGAAGCCCCTTCCGTCCGCGCCTTTACAAGCCTCTTTGAGGACAAGGCGACCCGGCCCTATTCGGCAAGCCTCGTTGTCGAAAACGCTTCCAAGGCCGAGGCGCTTGCAACGCGGCTCCTGGCCCTGCCCGAAGTCGACCATGTGATAACGCCCCAGCGGCTCCTGCCTGGTGCTGACGCCGAATTCCGCTTCGACTCGATCGATGCGGTTGCCGCCGGCCTTCTGCCCCAGCTTGAGTCGCAAGCGCCAGCAATCGCGACCGCAAACGGCCTTCAACGCTTGCAGGCCGCCCTTGCTGACGCAACGCTTCCTGAACAGCAGCGCTTGCGAGAGAGCCTCGCTGCCCTCGAAGCCGCCGCCGCCCGCGACCCTGCCCTCTTGACTGCCCTCGAGGCTGACCTCTTCACCTTCTGGCCAGCGACGTTGGCGAAGCTGCGCACCAGCCTTGCCCCCGACCCCGCGCCCGCGCTCGCTGACCTCCCAAAACCGCTTCTTGGGCGCTACCTCAATAGTCGGGGCCAGATCCGGGTCGAGATCGTCCCTGTCGCCGACCTGCGTGACCCTGTCGCCCGCGCTGCCTTCGTCGCCGCCGTCCAGTCTGTCGCACCCGAAGTGGCCGGCCCGGTTGTCAATCTCGAAGCCTCAGGCGCCGTCATCGCCCGGGCCATGCTGACGGCAACGCTCATCGCCCTTGCGGCCTGCGGCTTCATCCTGCTTGCCGTCAACCGCGATGCCGGCCTCACGCTGGCAACGCTTGCGCCCATCCTTGCTGCCATCCTGCTGACAATCGGCGCCTCGGCGCTCCTCAACCTCCCGTTCAACTACGCCAATGTTATCGCCCTTCCCATGCTGCTCGGCGCTGGCATTGACTCTGCCATCCATTTCTCCGCGCGCGCCCGCGCGGCTGGCAGCACGCAAGCCGCACTTTTGAGCTCGACACCGCGCGCTGTCGTCTTTGCTGCCCTGACCACAGTTGCCGCCTTCGGCAGCCTCATGCTCTCGGCCCACAGAGGCGTCGCATCGATCGGCGCACTGCTTCTCGTCGCCCTCGCCTCAACCACCCTTTCAACCCTCATCCTGCAACCCCGGGCGCTCGCCCTTGTCGAGCGGCTGCGGGCAAAGCCCGGAAGCTGAAAGGTCCTGCCCATGCCATCCCGCCGTCATTTCCTTGCAAGCGCGGCTCTCCTGCTCGCCGCTCCGTTCCACGCCCAGGCCCAAGATGTCCCAGCGGAAGCCCGCCGCTTCATCGAGAGCCTGATTGCCGAATTATCGGCAATCGAGGCGCGGGAAAGGGATGACGCGCGCCGCCGGGCAGCGCTCGATGCTGCGCTTAGGAACCGGGTGGCGCTCGCGCGCATCGGCCGTTTCATGCTGGGAGCCAGCCGTGCGGCAGCGACTCCTGCGGAACTCGCCGAATATGACCGCCTCATCCCCGAGTTCATCCTCGCCGATGTCCGCGGCGAGATCGCCAAGCTGGTCGCCCAGTCGATCACGATTGACGAAGTCCAGACTCGCTCCGCGCGCGACGCGCTGGTGCGCTCGCGCTTCCGCCGCCGCGCCGGCGGCACGGTCCGGGTCGACTGGCGCGTCACTGCCACCGAAGGCCAGCCGCTGCAGCTCGTCGATGTCTATGTGAACGGTGTCTCCCGTTTCGTCATCCGCCGCGATGAGTTCCAGGCGATTGTCAAGGCCCGCGGCATGGCCGGCTTGCTCGCCGAGCTGCGCCAGGGGGGGAAGCGCGCCTGACCCGGGCTGCGGCTTGCAAGCGCATGACGGGCCGGTTATCGCCCGGCCGAAAGGCGCCGCCTTCGTCCAGCATGGGAAAGGGCCAAGAATGAGCGATATCGCGGAGCGGGTGAAGAAGATTGTGGTCGAACACCTCGGTGTCGAGGCCGACAAGGTGACCGAGGACTCGAGCTTCATCGACGATCTCGGCGCTGACAGCCTCGATACCGTCGAGCTTGTGATGGCGTTCGAGGACGAGTTCGGCGTCGAAATTCCAGACGATGCCGCCGAGAAGATCCTGACAGTCAAGGACGCGATCGCCTTCGTCGCCGCCAACGGCAAATAGCCCCAGCACCGGCCGCGCTCGCCGGAGAGGGGAGGAAGTTGCCATGCGCCGCGTCGTCGTCACCGGGGTCGGTCTTGTCACGCCGCTCGGCGGAGACACCAAGACCAGCTGGTCCCGCCTGCTTGCCGGTCAGTCCGGCATTGCCCCCATCACGCGCTTCGATGCCAGTGACTATGCCTGCCGGATTGCCGGGGAAGTGCCCTATGGCCATGGCAACGGCAGCTTCAACCCCGACACCCGCATCGACCAGAAGGTCCAGCGCCAGGTCGATCGCTTCATCCATTTCGGGCTCGATGCTGCCGGCCAGGCCCTTGAAGATGCTGGCCTTACAGACTTGTCCGATGCCGAGAAGCTCCGGGCTGGCACCCTCATCGGCTCAGGGATCGGCGGCCTTCCCGGAATCGCTGAAGAAGCAGTCACACTCCACGAGCGCGGGCCCCGCCGGGTTTCGCCGCACTTCGTCCACGGCCGTCTCATCAACCTCGTCTCCGGCCAGGTGTCGATCAAATATGGCCTGAAAGGCCCCAACCACGCGGTTGTTACTGCCTGTTCAACGGGGGCGCATGCCATTGGAGACGCCGCCCGCCTCATCATGTTGGACGATGCCGACATCATGGTCGCAGGTGGTGCCGAGGCTTCGATCTGCCCGCTTGGGATCGCCGGTTTCGCCCAGGCCAAGGCACTCTCCACCCACTTCAACGATGCACCCACCCGCGCCAGCCGCCCGTGGGATCGCGATCGTGACGGCTTCGTCATGGGGGAAGGCGCAGGAATCGTCGTGCTTGAGGAAATGGAGCGCGCAAAAAAGCGTGGCGCCACCATCTACGGCGAAGTCACCGGCTATGGCCTCACCGGAGACGCCTACCACGTCACTGCCCCCCATCCAGATGGCGACGGTGCCTACCGGTCGATGGCCATGGCGCTCGCGCGCGCCCGCCTCAACCCCTCCGACATCGACTATGTGAATGCCCACGGCACGTCCACGCCCCTGGGCGACGAGCTCGAGCTCGGCGCGGTGCGCCGCCTGTTCGGAAACGCAGTCGGCACGCTTTCCATGTCATCCACCAAGTCGGCAATCGGCCATCTGCTCGGCGGCGCGGGTGCGGTTGAGAGCATCTTCTGCCTCTTGAGCCTGCGCGACCAGGTCGTGCCCCCCACCCTCAACCTCGACAATCCCTGCGACGGCGCCGAAGGCATCGACCTTGTCCCCCACGTCGCGCGCGAACGCCGGGTCGAGGCCGCCCTCAACAACAGCTTCGGCTTTGGCGGCACCAACGCCACGCTCATCTTCCAGCGGGTCTGACATGCGCCAGCTGCTGGTGGCAGCGCTCGTCGGCCTTGTTGCAGCTGGCCTCGTCCTGTTCCTCGATCTTCGCCAGCGCTGGGCCGGCGAAGCGCCAGCGGGCGCTCAAATGATCGAAGTCGAAATCCCGCGCGGAGCTTCCCTTGCAGCTGCCGCTTCCCGCCTCGAGGCCGCAGGAGTCATCGACAGCGCCAGCCGCTTCCGCCTCGCCGCCCGCCTTCTCGGCGGCAAGCAGCCCATCCGCTTTGGTACCTACGCCTTCAGGGCGGGCGAAGGCTATGGCCGGGTGCTCAGCAAGTTGCAGAAGGGCGAAGTCCTGACCCTCTTCCTCACCATTCCCGAGGGCCTCCCTTCCGTCCTCGTTCATGAGCGGCTGATGGCTGCCCCCCGTCTTACCGGCACAATCGACGTGCCAGCCGAAGGCTCGGTGCTCCCCGCCACTTGGGACTATCGCCCCGGCGAAACGCGGGCAGCGCTCCTTGCGCGCATGCAAAAGGGCATGGCCGACACGCTCGCCGAGCTCTGGGCCACCCGCAAGCCCACTGCCGCCGTCCGCACGCCCGAGGAGGCCGTCATCCTCGCTTCCATCGTCGAGAAAGAGACCGGCGTGCCAGAAGAGCGCCGCCGCGTCGCTGGCCTCTATTCCAACCGGCTTCGCGCCGGCATGAAGCTCGAGGCCGACCCAACCGTCATCTACCCGGTGACACAGGGCCGCCCGCTTGGCCGCCGCATCCGCGCATCCGAACTCAAGGCCGACACAGGCTTTAACACCTATGCCCGCCCCGGCCTGCCGAAGGGCCCCATTGCCAACCCCGGCCGCGAGAGTCTTGCCGCCGTGCTCGACCCCGAGCTGCACGCCTATCTCTTCATGGTCGCCGACGGCAGCGGCGGCCATGCCTTTGCCCGCACCTACGCCGAGCACCGCGTCAATGTCGAACGCTGGTATGCCCTCAGGCGGGAGAGGGGCGAGATGTGATGCCCCATCCTTGACTGGAGCCGGTCAGCGCGATGTGCAGGCGCGACTCTGGCCGGGAGGTCGAAGCCTCGGTTGCGACTCGTCATCGCCCCCGAGCCTTGGGCCCACTTGACCGGCCGCCCGCTGCCTGCCTAGGCCCGCGAGCGCGACATGCGAGACACCGCCGCCCCCCGCACCCTCTACGACAAGGTCTGGGACGCCCATGTCGTCACCACCCACGACGACGGCAGGGCACTCCTTTACATCGACCGCCATCTCATCCACGAAGTCACAACACCGCAAGCCTTCGAGGGTCTGCGCGCCGCTGGCCGCCGCGTCCGCCGGCCGGACCTGACGCTCGCCGTCCCCGATCACAATGTGCCAACCACCGACCGCAGCCTCCCAGTCGCAGACCCTGAGTCCGCCGCCCAGCTTGCCGCCCTCGAGCGCAACTGCGCCGACTTCGGGATCGAGTATCTGCCCATCACCCACAGGAACCAGGGCATCGTCCACGTCATCGGCCCCGAACTCGGGTTCACGCTGCCTGGCACCACGCTCGTGTGCGGTGACAGCCACACGTCAACCCACGGGGCCTTGGGCGCGCTCGCGTTCGGCATTGGCACCTCGGAAGTCGAGCATGTGCTCGCGACGCAAACCCTTCTGCTTGCCAAATCCCGCAACATGGCCGTCACCATCACTGGCAGCCTCGGCTTTGGCGTCTCCGCCAAGGATGTGGCGCTCGCCATCATCGGCGCGATCGGGACGGCGGGCGCGACCGGCCATGTCATCGAGTATCGCGGACCCGTCATCGAGGCGCTCTCGATCGAAGGGCGGATGACCGTGTGTAACATGGCGATCGAAGCTGGCGCCCGGGCCGGTATGATCGCGCCCGATGCGAAGACCTTCGCCTATCTCGCGGGCCGTCCCCGCGCGCCCGCCGGCGAGACCTGGGGGCGGGCGAAAGCCTGGTGGGAGACGCTCCGGACCGACCCGGGCGCCCGCTTCGACCGTGAAGTGATGCTCGACGGCAGCGCGATTGCCCCGCTCGTCACCTGGGGCACGAGCCCCGAGCAGGTCGCCCCTGTGACCAGCACTGTCCCTGATCCAGCGATGATTGCTGATCCCGCCAGGCGTGCAGCCGCCGAGGCGGCGCTTGCCTACATGGATCTCGCGCCCGGCACGCCAATCGCTGACATCCGCGTCGAGAACATCTTCATCGGCTCCTGCACCAACAGCCGCATCGAGGACCTGCGCGCGGCCGCAGCCGTGCTCAAGGGAAGGCGGATTGCCGCCAACATCCGCCAGGCGCTCGTCGTCCCCGGCTCCGGCCTTGTGAAGCGCCAGGCCGAGGCCGAAGGTCTCGACCGCATCTTCCGCGAAGCCGGCTTCGAGTGGCGCGAACCCGGCTGCTCGATGTGCCTTGGCATGAACCCGGACAAGGTGCCCGCGGGCGAGCGCTGCGCATCGACCTCCAACCGCAACTTCATCGGCCGCCAGGGTCCGGGTGCGCGCACCCACCTGCTTTCACCCGCCATGGCTGCTGCCGCTGCTGTGACTGGCCGCCTTGCCGACGTCCGCGACCTTGCTGTCGCCTGAGCTGCCGCCAGACGCCCCGGCCATTCGGCTGCGCGGCCTTGAGAAAGTCTATGGCGGCGGCCAGCGCGCGCTTGACCAGGTGTCACTCGAAGTCCCGCGCGGCACCCTCTTCGGCCTGCTCGGGCCCAATGGCGCTGGCAAGTCCACGCTCATCAACATCCTTGCCGGCCTCGTTACCAAGACTGGCGGCACGGCCGAGGTCTGGGGCTTCGACATCGACCGCAACCCGAGGAATGCCAAGGCCTCGATTGGCGTTGTGCCGCAGGAGCTCCTGTTCGACGCCTTCTTCACGCCCTTTGAAACCCTCGAACTCCAGGCCGGCCTCTACGGCATCCCGAAAGCCCACCGGCGCACGCTCGAGCTGCTCCGCGCCGTCCAGCTTGAGGACAAGGCCCACGCCTATGCCCGCACGCTCTCAGGCGGCATGAAGCGCCGGCTCCTCATTGCGAAAGCCATGGTCCATTCGCCGCCGGTTCTCATCCTCGACGAGCCGACCGCGGGAGTCGACATCGAGCTCCGCCAGCTGCTCTGGGATTGGGTGCGAAGCCTCCACGCCAAGGGCATGACCATCGTGCTCACCACCCATTATCTCGAGGAAGCGCAAGAGCTTTGCGAGCGGATCGCAATCATGAACCACGGCCGCGTCATCGCCAACGCTCCCACCCGCGAACTCCTTGGTCTTGCCCGCGAGAAGCGAGTCGATGTGATGTTCGATGCCAATACCGCCGCACTTCCCGAGATTGCTGGCATCACGCGCGTGGAACGGCTCGCCGAGCGCCATTTCGCAATCCACTATGACAGGACCCGCCTTTCTGCCGGCGCACTGCTCGGCCAGCTTTCGGCCGCCGGGCTTGCCATCGTCGACGTGACAACGCGCGAGGCCGATCTCGAAGACGTCTTCCTTGATCTCACCCGCAGGCGCACGGCATGAGCAGCGAAGACCCGGTCACGGCCGATGTCGTGGTGGTTGGAAGCGGCGCCGCTGGCCTGACCGCCGCCATTGCCCTTTCCGAACGGCTGCGCGTCCTTGTTCTTTCCAAAGCGGGCATCTCGGCGGGCTCCACTTCCTGGGCGCAAGGAGGGATTGCTGCCGTCCTCGACGAAGGCGACACTTTCGAAGCGCATATCGAAGACACGATGATCGCCGGCGCTGGCTTGAATGACCGCCGGGTCGTCGAATTCGTGGTCGAGAAGGCCCCAGCCGCCATCGAGCGCCTCGCTGCCCTGGGCGTGCCCTTCACCCCTGGCGAGACCGTCTCGGAGCGCTTCCACCTAACCCGCGAGGGCGGCCACCGGGCACGCCGGATCGTCCATGTCGATGACGCAACCGGCTGGGCCGTCCAGAAGGCGCTTGAGCGGGCCGCGCTTGAGAACCCGAACATCCGGGTCCTGACCGACCAGGTCGCAATCGACATCATCACCGAGCGCCATGCGGAGGCCCATGGCTTTGCCGAGCGCCGCGCCCACGGCCTCTACGCCCTTGACCGCGCCTCGGGCCGGGTCCGCCGCATCCTTGCCCGCGCCGTCGTGCTCGCAACCGGGGGAGCCAGCCGCGTGTACCGCTTCTCCACCAACCCCGACGGCTCGACGGGCGACGGGATCGCCATGGCCTGGCGCGCTGGCTGCCGCGTCTCCAACATGGAGTTCAACCAGTTCCACCCGACCTGCCTTTACAACTTCCAGGTCAAGAATTTCCTCATCACCGAGGCGATGCGCGGCGAGGGCGGGATCCTGAAGACACCCGATGGCCGCCGCTTCATGCCCGACCACGACTCCCGCGCCGAACTCGCCCCGCGAGACATTGTGGCACGCGCCATTGATGCGGAAATGAAGCGCGCCGGCCTCGATTTCGTCCATCTTGACATGACCCACCTGCCCCAAGGCTTCGTCGAGACCCATTTCCCGACCATCGTCCAGCGGCTGCGCGGGCTCGGGATCGACCCGGTCCGCGAACCCATCCCCGTCGTGCCTGCCGCCCACTATACGTGCGGCGGCGTGCTCGTCGACCGCCACGGCCGCACCGACCTCTCTGGCCTCTACGCCATCGGCGAAGTCTCCCAGTCCGGGCTCCACGGCGCCAACCGCATGGCCTCGAACTCGCTTCTCGAATGCCTGGTCTTTGGCGCCTCGGCCGCCGATGACATCCTCGCCCGCTTTGCCGAAACACCGCCTCCACCCGCCATCCGCCCCTGGGACGAAAGCCGGGTGACCGATTCGGACGAGGAAGTCGTCGTCTCCAACAACTGGGCCGAGCTCCGCCGCTTCATGTGGAACTATGTCGGAATCGTCCGCACCGACCGCCGGCTCGAGCGCGCCGCCCACCGCGTCGCCTTGCTTCGAGATGAAATCCAGCAATATTACGCAAGCTTCCGCGTGACACCGAACTTGCTCGAACTCCGCAACATCGTCGAGGTGGCCGACCTCATCGTCCGCTCCGCACAGGCCCGCAAGGAAAGCCGTGGCCTCCACTATACAACCGACTATCCCGCCCTCTCCGACCCCCCGCGCGACACCATCCTCTACCCCTCGACGGGCTGAGCCGCCCGGCACCAAACCGCGCCGGTTGACGCGGGCGAGATGATACAATATCACATCGACCGACTCGAACAGGGACCTGCCCCATGGCTTCTCGCCCCGACGCCGGCGCGCCGATCGATGGCGTGGCGGCAGCCCTCTCCAGCCTCTGCCTTGTCCACTGCCTGCTGCTGCCCTGGGGCCTTGGTGTTGCGCCCGTCGTGGCGAGCCTGGTCCCGGGCCATGGCCCGGAGTGGCTGCACTGGGCGCTCCTCGCGCTCGCCGCCCCGGTCTCGATCTTTGCGCTCAGGCGCGGCATCGCAGTCCACGGCAACGACCGCCCGTGGCAGCTCGCCGCACTCGGCTTCCTGCTGATGGCTGGTGGCGCGCTCGCCCATGAGACCGGCCCCGCGGAGCAACTGCTGACCGTCTTCGGCGGGCTCATGGTCGCCACCGCCCACTGGCGGAACTGGCGGGCGCGGCGCGCCTAGTCCCCGCCCGGATCGGCGCTCCGCGCCCGTGCCGCCTTGGCGAGCACATGGGCAACGACGGGTGCAGTGATGAACAGGAACAGGGAGATGGCCAGTTCCTGCAATGACAGCCGCCCGGTTGTCACCGAGGTGTGCACCATCGCGCCCACCACGATTGCACCAACCCCAAGTGTCGTCGCCTTGGTCGGCCCATGCAGGCGCATCATGAAGTCAGGCAGGCGCGCAAGCCCGATCGAGCCGACGAGCGCGAAGCCGCCCCCCACCAGCAGCAGCAGGCTCACCAGGAGCTCGGAGGGCGCAACCGTCATCGCCCTACTCGATGATATCGCCGCCAAGGCGGTATTTCGCCAGCGCTACCGTGCCGACGAAGCCCATCATCGCAAGGATGAGCGCCGCCTCGAAATAGGCCCTTGTGCCAAGCGCAATGCCGGCCAGCATGACAAGGGCAATCGTGTTGATGGTCAGCGTGTCGAGCGCGAGGATCCGGTCCTCAAGCGACGGGCCAATGAGCAGCCGCCACAGGTTGAGCAGCATGGCTGCCCCGATGAGCGCGAAGGTGACAGGCACGGCCACAGTCAGCATCCGAAGATCTCCTGCAAGGGCGCCTCATAGCGGCGCTTGATGGTGGCAATCGCCGCGTCCGGGTCAGGCGCATTGAGCGCATGGACGAACAGCCTTCGCCCTTCCATGTCGATATCAACCGAAACGGTGCCAGGGGTGAGCGAGATGATGCTTGCCAAAATGGTCGCGACATAGGGGCTCGAGAGCGCCAGCGGCAGCTCGAGATCGGCAGGCCGCAAGCGCGCCGTGGGCCCCAGCACCAGCCGCGCCACCTCGATGTTCGCCGTCACGATGTCGATGAGCACCCGCCCCAGCAGCGCCAGCGCGAGCATCGGCCGCCGCATCGCTGGCCGCTCGGTCCAAAATCCCCTCACCAGAAGCGGCACGGCAAGTCCGACGATGAGCCCCATGACAAGGCTCCCAAGGGTGAAACGGGAGACGACCACCACCCACAGGAAGGTGATGAGAAGGGTCATCACCGGGTGCGGCAGAAGGCCCGCCCTCATGGCCGCTGCTCGCGCGGCACATCCGGCCCCGCGCCCATCACTGCCACCATATAGGGAATGCGGGCGTTGAGCTGGCTCGCCGCTGCCCCAGCAAAGCCCGCCACTGCGGGTGCGGCAAGCGTGAGCGCCGGGCTCGCCAGCACCAGCAGCACAAGCGGCAGCGAGATCGCCGCCGCTGGCCCGGCTGGCGCCTCTTTCGGCTCCCAGAAGAAGAGGCTCGCGATCCTCGCCAGAACCAGCGCCGTCACCAGTCCAGAGACCAGCAGCACTGTCCACCAGGCTGCCTGCCAGCCGCCGCCTGCGCCCTGCAGCAACATGAGCTTGCCAAGAAACCCCGAAAGCGGCGGCATGCCCGAGACCGCAAGCGAAAGCACGGCAAAGGCGATCCCGAGCGGCAGCGCTCCTGCAAGTGCTGGCCCCCTGACCAGCCGGTCGCCCACTTCACCGCGTGCCGCCGCAACGGCACCCGCCAGCAGGAACAGCCCTGCCGTCACCAGCGTGGTGTGCGGCAGATAATAGAGGATGGCTGCCGTTGCTGCTGCGCCGCCGTCCGCCACCGCAAAGAGAAGCGTGCCCGAGGAGACAAGCACAAGACTCGCCGCCACCCCCATCAGCCGCCGGGCGGCAAGCGCCGAGAGCGTGCCAAACGCGACTGTCAGAAGCGCAAGCGCCGGCAGCCAGGGCCTGATGAGCTCCGCACCCACAGCCGAGTCCGGCAAGGCGACAGCGACCAGCCGCAAAAGCGCCACCACGCCCACCTTGGTCAGGATCGCAAACAGCGCTGCCACTGGCACGCTCGCGGCGGCATAGGCATGGGGAAGCCAGAAGGCCATCGGCAGCACTGCCGCCTTCAGCAGGAAGACGAGCACAATCCCCATCAGCGCCACCCTGACAAGCGGCACATCGGAAGGCGGCACGCGCGCAAGCTCGAAGGCGAGGTCGGCGAGATTGAGAGTGCCCATGGTCCCGTAGAGGAGCCCGAGCCCGACCAGGAACAGCGAGGAGCCGACGAGGTTGAGCGCGACATAGGTGAGCCCGGCGCGCGTCTGCTCAAGCCCGCCGGCATGCAGCAGCAGCGCATAAGAAGCAATGAGCAGGATCTCGAAGCAGACGAACAGGTTGAAGAGATCCCCAGTCAGGAAGGCACCGGCAATCCCGGCGAGCTGGAGCTGGAAGAGGGCATGGAAATGAAGCCCGCGCGCGTCCGTCCCGCGCATCGCGGCCAGAAGCGCCGGCACGGCGAGCACGAACAGCAGGAGGACCATCATCGCCGCCAGCCGGTCGGCCACGAACACGATCCCGAACGGCGCCTCCCAGTTCCCCAGCCGATAGACCAGGATCTCCCCGCCCGAAACCGCCGCCACCAGCGCGACGGCCGAGACAAGCCCGGCCAGCACCGCCGCCGCCGCCACTGCCCGCACGACGGCAATACTCCGCCCCGAAAGCAGCAGCACGCCAGCCGCAGCAAAGGGGATCAGGAAGGGCAGAAAGGCAAGGTGGCTCACATGTCCTCCTCCGTCCCGGCGCCACCGGGAAGATCGACCGCGTCGCTGCCACCCTCGCTGATGCCGCGCAGCGCCAGCGCCACGAAATAGGCGATCATCCCAAACCCGATGACGATCGCAGTCAGGACGAGTGCCTGCGGCAAGGGGTCGGCAAGCCCGCGCGCACCCGGCAGGCTCAAGGGCGGCACACGCGCTCCCAGCCGCCCGCTGAAGAAGATGAGGAGATTGACGGCATAGCCAAGAAGCGTGAGGCCGAGGATGACAGCGAAGGTCCGGCTTGCGAGCGTCAGCCACACCCCGCAGCCCACCAGCAACCCGATGCCAAGTGCGACCAGCAGCTCCATCGCCTTCAGCCCTCGACCGGCTCGGCCGCGCGCGCCGGCGCTGGCTCAGATGCCCGCACCGGGCCTGGCCGAGGCGCTTCGATCCGGCCGAGCTCGGTCAAAACGAGAAGGACGGTTGCCACCACCACAAGGAAGATGCCAGCGTCGAAGACAAGGCTCGAGGCCAGTCCAATGTCGTCCAATGGCGGCGCCGCCACATAAGTGTAGGCGCTTTTGAGGAACGGGAAACCGAAGAACATGCTCGCAATCCCAGTGGCAGTTGCGATGAGGAGTCCGGCGCCAAGCAGTACCACGAAATCAAGCCGGACTCTGGCAGACGCAAAGGCAATCCCACCGGCCATATACTGGAGCACATAGGCGATTGCGGCAATGAGGCCGGCGATGAAGCCGCCACCGGGCAAATTGTGGCCGCGCAGGAAGATGTAGAAGGCAACCGCCAGCGCCAGCGGCAGCATCGGCTGCATCAGCATCCTGAGCATTATGGGGTAGCGGTCGGCCTCGGCTTCGGCATTGGCCACGAACGCCCGCAGCCGCACCCCGCGCAGCAGGGCATGGACGCCAAGCGCTGCCATCGCCAGCACCGCGATCTCGCCCAGCGTGTCGAAGCCGCGGAAATCCACGAGGATGACATTGACCACATTGGTGCCCCCACCCAGCGGCTTGGCATTGGCAATGTGATAGCCGGAGATCGTGAGAAACGGCCGCGTCAGCATGGCAAAGGTGACGGCAGCAGCACTGAGCCCCGCCCCCACTGCCAGCGTGCCAGCAAGCAGGGAGACATCCCGGCTGCGCCCGGCTGGCCCGGTCTGCGGCAGGAACCGGAGCGCGAGCAACAGCAGCATGATGGTTGCAAGCTCGACCGAAAGCTGGGTGAGTGCAAGGTCGGGCGCTGCAAAGCGAATGAAGGCAAGGCTGATGACAAGGCCAGCCACGCTCATGAACAGGATGGCAAGCAAGCGCTGGCGCACGAACCAGACCGCCCCGATGACCCCGATCGCCAGCACCACGAAAGCAAAGGCGGAGACTGGATCGACTGGGGTGAGCGGCAGCGGCCCGGCAAGCGCTTTGCCGGCCGAACCCGCCGGAGCCGACCACCAGGCCCAGGCGCCGCCGACGACTGCAAGCCCCAGGAACAGCCCGGCATATTGGGCAAGGCTCTGCTGGTCGAGCCTCGAGAGAAGCCGCCGCGCCAGGGCCGTCGCCCCATTATAGGCCCGCTCGAACGCGACCGGCGAGGAGAATTCCAGCGCATAGCGCTCATGCAGCGTGAACACCCTGTCCCGCCGCCAATAGTAGAAGAGGCCGCCACCGAGCGCCACGATGCTCATGACAAGCGGCAGGTTGAAACCGTGCCAGACTGCGAGCTTGATCTCGGGAAGCTCGCCAATCAGCACCGCCGCGGATGCCGCCTTCAAGAGCCAGCCAACAGCATATTGGGGCGCTATGCCAACAAGGACAACAATCGCCACCAGGACTTCCATCGGCAGCCGCATGAAGCGCGGCGGTGACGCCGGAGTCTTTGGCAAGTCCACCGGCTCGCCGTTGAAGAAGACATCGTGGACGAAGCGCGCCGAGTACGCAACGGCCAAAACACCTGCAAGTGTTGCAATCGCAGGCAGAACGAAGGTGCCATAGCCGGTGAAGCCAGGGTGGGCGATCGTCTCGGCGAAAAACATCTCCTTGGAAAGAAAGCCATTCAGAAACGGCACACCAGCCATGGCGCCGGCCGCCACGATCCCGAGCAGCGCTGTCACTGGCATATATTTCGCAAGCCCATTGATCCGGCGCATGTCGCGAGTGCCGCACTGGATGTCGATGACGCCCGCCACCATGAACAGCGAGGCCTTGAAGATGGCATGGTTGATGATGTGGAAAATCGCCGCCACCGCGCTCATCGGCGTATCAAGGCCAAAGAGCATGGTGATGAGCCCCAGGTGGCTGATGGTCGAATAGGCAAGCAGCCCCTTGAAGTCATGCTTGAGCAACGCAAGGTAGGCCCCGAGCAAAAGCGTCATCGCGCCAGTTCCTGTTACGGTCAGGAACCAAAGCTCGGTGCCCGCGAGCGCCGGGTAGAGTCTCGCCAGCAGGAAGACGCCAGCCTTCACCATGGTTGCCGAATGGAGATAGGCGGAGACCGGCGTGGGTGCCGCCATCGCGTTGGGCAGCCAGAAGTGGAAGGGAAACTGCGCGGATTTGGTGAAGGCACCGAGCAGCACCAAGAGCAGCATGGGCTGATAGAGCCGATGCTCGCGGATAAGGTCGCCCCGGTCGAGAATGACGGAGAGCTCGAAGCTGCCAGCAATGTGGCCAAGGAGCAGGAGCCCGGCGAGCAGCGCCAGCCCCCCACCCCCGGTCACGGCAAGCGCCATCCGCGCGGCAATCCGGCTGTCATGATATTTCCACTTGTAGGCAATAAGGAGGAAGGAGGTGAGGCTGGTCACTTCCCAGAACAGCAGCATGAGGAGCAGATTCTCGGCCAGCACCACGCCGAGCATTCCGCCAGCAAAAGCCAGCAGCGTCATCAGGAACCGGGTCAGCCGGTCGTCTGCCGGCATGTAATAATAGGCGTAGAGGACGATAAGCGCGCCGATGCCGTTGATGAGCAGCGTGAACAGCAGCCCCAGCCCGTCCAGCCGGAAGGAGAGGTCAAGCCCCCAGTCGGGAAGCCAGGGGCGCCAGATGACCAGCACCTCGCCGGCCAGCACTGCTGGCGCCAGCGCCGCCACCAGCGCGAGCCCGCACGCCATGGCTGCACCCGCCGCCAGCGCCACCGCCCGCCGGCCCAGCCGGCCCGCGGCGAGCAGCAGCGGCATCGCTAGGAAGGGCAGCAGCACGAGGAGGGGCAGCAGGTTTGGCATCGTCTCCTGAGGCATGTCACCTTCAGCTAGAAAGGAAAGGGGCGCGCGTCGAGCCTTCGGGCAAATCGGCCGGTCTGCGTCTGGCAGTCTTGATCGCCGCATCGGCCTGCGAGGCCTTCCCCCACCCCATGCTCGAAGCTAGGAGCAGCAGCCGTGGTCATGCTCCTCCTCTCGGCCGCCGGCGTGCTGCTGCTGACCGGAGCCGCCTTCCAGCTTGGCTTCCGTGCTTCGTCCCATTTGCGCGAATCCCGCGCTCGTTCCGAGGCTGCGCGCTTGCCCGGCTTTCGCGCCATCCGCGCCACGCTTGCCAAAGACGGCCTTGGCGCCTTCGTCACCAGCGCGAGCGGCGAGACTGCCATCGTCCTGCCGCTCGGCGACCGCTTCATCGCCCGTGCGCCGACGCTTCGCGCTGCTCGCGCCCTTGCCTTCGGCCCGCCCGGCTGGAAGCCCGATGACCGCAGCACCACGGCAGATTCGATCCGCGCCGCCTGCGCGGCCAGCGCCAGCGAGCAGTGCTGATGGCGCGGCGCTTCCTCGTCCTCGTCGCCATCCTTGCAACGCTGGTGCTGGTGCTCGCCATCGTCTGGCGGCTTGCCGGCCAAAAGCTTGTCACCGCAGCGCTCGCCCCCACCGTCCCCTTCGCCGAAAGCACGCCCCCGCCGGCCCCGCGTTACAGCACGCCTGCCGCCTGGATCGCCCACCCGAAGCTTCCCGGCAACCCGGCCCTGTTCGCGCCGCAAGGCTACCGGCCGGCGCCCGCGCCCGCGGCTGCGGTCTTCTTCGTGCCGCCCACCGCCTTCTTCGGCCGCAGCCAGTGGAACGCCCCGCTTGACGATCCGCAAGTCAACGCCCGTCTTGACCGCTATGTCGAGGCCCAGGCCAGCCCCTTCAACGGCCTCGCCGAAATCTGGGCGCCGCGCTACCGCCAGGCCACCTTCGGCAGTTTCTTGAAGCCCTCGGCCGATGCGGAGAAGGCCCTCGCCCTCGCCTACGCGGACGTCGCCGCCGCCTTTGATGCCTTCGTCGCTGCCCAGCCGGCGGACCGCCCGATCCTCCTTGCCGGCCACAGCCAGGGCGCCCGCCACCTGCTCCGCCTCGTTGCCGAGCGGGTCAAGGGAACGCCGCTCGCAGCCCGCGTCGTTGCCGTCTATGCCATCGGCTGGCCGGTTGCGCTTCCTGCCGATCCCGCTGCCCTCGGCCTTCCGCCCTGCGCTGGGCGCGAACAGGCCGGCTGCCTCCTCTCCTGGCAGAGTTTTGCCGCCGATGGCGACCAGCAGGCTTTCATCCAGAGCATCGCGCGCATCCGCCGGGTCGATGGCAAGCCCTTCGGCACTGCCCCCATGCTTTGCATCAACCCGCTCTCGGGCGCTGCTGCACCCCCAGGCCGGGCCGGCCCCGCTATCCCGGCGGAAGCCAATGCCGGCACCCTTCGCGAGCGCGAACTGGTGCCACGCTTGACCGGCGCGCGCTGTGCCGCAAACGGCCTCCTCCTCCTTGATCCTGCTCCGTCTGACATCGGGCCCTATGTGCTGCCCGGCGGCAATTTCCACGTCTATGACATCAGCCTGTTCTGGGCCGCAGTCCGTGCCGATGCCGAAGCCCGGCTGATGGCCCATGCGGCGCGCACGCTCGGAGGGCCGGCAGGCTGACCGCAGCGCCCCCCACCGTCACCACTGATGCCTCCGCCTTCGCCGCCGCCGCACCAGCGGGTCGCCTCGCCGGGCTTGACATCGGCACAAAGACGATCGGCATCGCCACTTCGACCGTCGATCGCGCCTTCGTGACACCTCTTGCCGCGCTCGCCCGCTCGAGGCCGTCGGCCGATCTCGCTGCCCTTGCCACCCGCCTTGCCGAAGAGCAGGTGACCGGAATCGTCATCGGCCTTCCCATCAACCTCGACGGCAGCGAAGGCAGCCGCGCCCGCTCGGTCCGCGCCCAGGCCCGCAACATCGCGCTCGCCTGCGGCCTTCCCGTCCTGCTGTGGGACGAGCGCTGGTCAACGGCCGCCGTCACACGCGACATGCTCGAGGCCGACATGAGCCGGGCGCGGCGGGCCCGCGCCGTTGACAAGCTCGCTGCGGCATGGATCCTCGAGGGCGCGTGCCAGCGGCTCGCCCGCCTTGAAGCAAGCGGCACCGGCCGGTAACAGCAGGCGCATGGCGACGGCCGCGATCCCGAAGCGCTTCCCATGCCATCTGCTTGCCATCGAGGGCCTCGCGCCAGAGACGATCCGCCTTCTCCTTGATGAGGCTGAAGCTTGGGTCGATGCCGGCCGAAGGCCGAGGAAGCACGATGACCGCCTCGCTGGCCTCACCCAGGTCAACGCCTTCTTCGAAGCCTCCACCCGCACCCTCTTGTCCTTCGAGATCGCAGGCAAGCGCCTCGGTGCTGATGTCGTCAACCTCCTGGCAGGCCAGAGCTCGCTCAAGAAGGGCGAGACCCTGCTCGACACGGCGCTGACCCTGAACGCCATGCGCCCCGATGTCCTCGTCATCCGCCACGATCGCTCAGGCGCAGTCGCGCTGATTGCCGAAAAGGTCGATTGCCCGGTGCTCAACGCTGGCGACGGCCGCCACGAGCATCCAACCCAGGCCCTTCTCGATGCGCTCACCATCCGCCGCCGCAAGGGCCGGATCGAGGGTTTGACCATCGCCATCTGTGGCGACATTCTCCACAGCCGCGTCGCGCGCTCCAACTTCCACTTGCTCACCGCGCTTGGCGCCAAGGTCCGCGCGGTCGCCCCGCCCACGCTCATGCCCGTCGAAGTCGAGCGCTTCGGTGTCACGCCCTTCACACGCATGGACGAAGGCCTTGCTGGCGCAGACGTCGTCATGATGCTCCGCCTCCAGCTTGAACGCATGGACGGCGCCTGGGTTCCCTCTATCCGCGAATATTTCGCCACCTGGGGCCTGACCGAAGCCCGGCTCGCCCATGCCGCCCCCGACGTCCTCGTCATGCACCCTGGGCCCATGAACCGCGGAGTCGAAATCGCAAGCCCGGTTGCCGACGACATCCAGCGCTCGGCCATCACCGAGCAGGTCGAGATGGGTGTCGCCGTCCGCATGGCCTGCCTCGACCTCTTGACTCGCGAGCGCCGCGTGTCGTGATCCCGGCGCCGCTCCTCATCCGCAATGCCCGCCTGCCTGGCGAAGCGGCCGCGGGCACCGATGTCCTTGTTGCGGAGCGCCACATCGCCGCAATCGGGCCGGGCCTCGCCGCCCCTGAAGGCGCGCAAGTGATCAACGCGCGCGGCCAGCTTCTTGCGCCCGCGCTCATTGACAGCTGCACCTTTGCAACTGACCTCGCCGCCACTGTTGCAGGCGGAATTGCAACGGCGCTTTTGATGCCTGACCAGTCGCCCCCGCTCGACGATCCCGCCCTCATCGAACGGGCCGAGCGGCTTGGCAAGCCGCGCTTGTGGGTGCGCCCGCTCGCTGCTGCCACCCGCCGGCTCGAGGGCCGCGAACTGGCAGATCTTGCCCTCATGCAAGAAGCAGGCGCCGTCGCCGTTGCGACTGGCCGGTCCGCGCTTGCGGACAGTGCCGTCATGCTGCGCCTGCTCCGCTATGCCGGCGGTCTCGGCCTCGTCACCATCACCCACCCCGAAGACCCAGCGCTCGCCGCCGGCACAGTTGCAACCGAAGGCGAGATGGCAACCCGCCTTGGCCTGCCCGCCGCTCCGGCAGCCGCCGAAGCGCTTGCGATCGCCCGCGACTTGCGACTTGCCGCCCTTGCAAACGCGCCGCTTCACATCGTCTGCGTAACGACAGCAGAAGGCGTTGCCCTCCTCCGCGCTGCCAAGGCCGCCGGCCAGGATGTGACGGCAGCAACTGCGCCGCCCTACTGCCTTCTCTCTGACACGGCGATTTCAGGCTACCGCAGCTTTGCCCGCCTCTCGCCCCCCTTGCGCACCGAAGAAGACCGCCGCGCCGTCGTCGCTGGCCTCGCCGATGGCACCATTGACATGCTCGCCAGTCGCCACGACCCGCGCGTCACGGACGAAAAACGCCTGCCCTTCGTCGATGCAGCCCCCGGAGACGCTGGCGCTGCCATCCTCCTTGCCTTGGGCCTTGCCCTCGTCCACGCCGGCGACGTCCCGCTGGCTCGCCTCCTCGATGCCATGACCGCTGCACCCGCCCGGCGCTTCGGCCTTCCCGGCGGCCGGCTTGCCTCCGGTGCGCCGGCCGACCTCATCCTTCTCGATCCCGAAGCCCCCTGGCGGATCGACTCCGACACGCTTCCCGGCCTTGCCGGCAACACCCCCTTCGATGGCTTCCCCGTCCAGGGTCGCGTCACCCTGCTCGTCAAGGGCGGCGACATTCTCCTGGCCGACGGGGCAGGCCGGTGACGCTCCGCCAGCTCCTCCCTGTCCTCGCGCTCTTCCTTGCCGCCCCGGCGCTTGCCGACACGGCGGAAGGCGTGCGCAAGTGGCGCGCTGGAGACCATGAAGGCGCCGTTGCAGCCTGGCAGGCCCCCGCCGCTGCCGGCGACGCCGACGCCCTCTTCAACCTCGGCCAGGCCTACCGGCTCGGCCGCGGCGTGCCCGCCAATCGCGACGTCGCCATCGAATATTACCGCCGCGCCAGTGCCCGCGGCCATGTCGCCGCCACCGCCAATCTCGGCATCACCCTGTTCCAGGCCGGCCGCAAGGCCGAAGCACTGGTGCCCATGCGCGCGGCGGCCGATGCCGGCGACGCCCGCGCGGCCTATGTGCTTGGCGTTGCCACTTTCACTGGCGACGGCGCACCGAAGAACCCGGTGCTCGGCCTTGCCTATGTGCGGCGCGCGGAAATGCTCGGCCTCGATCTTGCCGGACCACAGGTTACGCGCATGGCAGCGCTCATGTCTGAAGACGAGCGTGCCCGGGCGGAAGCGGCTGCAAGCGCCCTTGCTGCCGGCCGTCCGGTCTCGGTTGTGCTGGCTGCAAGCCCGCTGCCTGCTGCCGCTGCCGCCGGGCCAGTCCCCCCCGCGGCGGACAGCGAAGAGGAGGCAGGCGAAGCGCCAGCGGCGCTGCCAGCCACGCCCGACCGGGCGACCCGCGCCTGGTATGTCCAGCTTGGCGCCTATACGAGCGAAGCCGCCGCCCGCACTGCCTGGGCTGCCCTCGTTGCCCAGGCAGCGTCCCTGCTCGAAGGCCAGGCCCCCGTCTATGTGCCACGCGGCGGCCTCGTCCGCCTCCAGGTCGGCCCCCTTGGCAACCGCAATGCCGCAGCCGAGCTCTGCGCCCGCCTTGCTGCAGCCGGCCGCCCCTGCTTCGTGACCGGCGGCTGACACGCGCACGGACAGGGGGCCGCGCCCGCCCTGCTGCCCACCGGCAGCCGCTTTGCACAATGTGTGCCTGGTGCGTGTGCGCGTGCGTGGTGCGCGTGCGCATGCGCCGGTTGGCCCCCGCGCACTTCGCCCAAAAAGAGCCGCTCGCGCGATGCGCGAG